>JAYVYH010000110.1:0-4865 GCA_043784385.1 Caulobacteraceae bacterium
TGATCGCTGTCGCGATCACACTCGAATCCGCGTTCGCGCAGTTGGTTCAGGGGTCCGGTTCGATGGAATAGGGACGGGCGTCGCGGGAACGGTGTCTGAAACGCACCCTTGCCAGATCCGAAATATGGTCCGTAGTGTCGCGCAACGGAGAAAATCTTGACCAGACTCATGGACCGACATGTCGGGTCTCAATGACTCGGGCGAACAACTGGCTATCTCGACTGTGCGGCTTGATGTTGGCCGCCTGGCCGCTGGCCTCGGCGGCGTCGATATTGAGCCCAGACCCAACGGCGCCGGTCCCGATGGTCGCATCGCTGGCCGACTCCACCACGGCGGCCGAGACCCTGGCCTTGACCCAGGATGCGACCACCCGACTGACCTTGTCGGTCATGGTCAACGGTCAGGGACCGTTCGATTTTCTGGTCGATACCGGTTCGGACCGCACTGTGATCTCGCGGGAACTAGCCCTGAAGCTGGGCCTGCCGCCTGGCCCGCGCGTGGTGATCCATGAGAGCGCCGGCGCGGATAACGTCGGAACGGTGCTGATCGATCACCTGACCGTCGGCAATCGGACTATCAACCATATCGAGGCGCCGTCCCTGTCCGCCTTCAACCTCGGCGCGGCTGGAATACTGGGTGTCGACGCCTTGCGCGATTTGCATCTGGTGATGGATTTCAGGGCGATGCGGTTAGCCAGTGCGCCCAGCCGTGCCGAACCCCTGGATGATCACACCATCACGGTCCATGGCCGCAGCCGATTTGGCCAACTTATTCTGACCGACGCGCATATCCGCGGCGTGTCGGTTCTGGTGGTGCTGGATTCCGGATCCCAGCTGTCGGTCGGTAACCCCGCCTTACTGAAATTATTAACCGGTCGCGGCATGGACCCGGGCTCCCGAAAGACCACCGATATCCTTACCGTGACCGGACGCAGGATGCAGGTGGAGCTTGACCCCATCGACGAAGCCCAACTGGGCGGCATCACCATCCGACACATGTCCCTGGCTTTCGCCCAGCTTCACGTCTTCGACCGCTTCGGCCTGACCCAGCGTCCGGCTCTGCTGCTGGGGATGGACGTGCTCAGCCTGTGCCGGAAGGTGACGGTGGATCTGCGCCGTCATGAAGCGACGTTCACGCTGAACTAAGTCCCGGCGCATCGCTCCACGTCTGCCCCGGAACATGAAACGGGGGCATTGACTCAAACCACCAAAAAAGAACAAAACAAGAACATTGAGGCTTTGGTCGACTATCGGTGATGGAGGCGCGAGGCGGTGTTGCACGGAATGAGAGTGGGCCAATGCGGATTTCGACGGCGGACTTCGTCAGAAGTTTCGGAACCTGGGTCGATCAGGCGATGTCGGCGCCGGTCATGGTCACCAAGCACGGGCGCGACAGGCTGGTGATTCTTTCAGCCGAGGAATATGCGCGCCTGACGAGACCGGGCCGCCGCGTGGCGCGAGCCCGCGACATCTCCGCCGGCGACCACGCGCTCTTCGGCGTGGCCGAAGCCTCAAACGATTTTACCCGCGACGGTCCTCGGCGGCGGAGTTGAGCGCGCTGAAGTCCTCAGAACCCCAGCGCGCGAGCCTCCTTCACATGCGGCAGCGCGCGAATCTTGGAGATCAGGGCGTCGTCCGGCGCTTGGTCGATCCCCACCAGGGCGATGGCGTCGTCGCCGGCGGCGACGCGGCCGAGGTTGAACGTGGCGATGTTGGTTCCGGTTTCGGCCAACAAGGCGCCTAGCGCCCCTATGAAGCCAGGTTTGTCGAGATTGTTCACATAGAGCATGGCTGGGGCGAAGGCGGCGTCCAGCTCCATGCCCTTGACCTCGACGATACGTGGAGCCCCGGCAATCACCGTGCCGGCGAAGGCCCGGCGGCCCATGTCGGTCAGCACGGTGATGCGCATCAGGCTGTCATAGATCGGCGAAACTTCCTGGCGGGATTCCGAGACGGTGACGCCGCGTTCCTTGGCCACCGCGGGGGCGGAGACCATGTTGATCTCGGCCAGCATCGGCCGAAATACGCCGGCAAGGGCGGCGGCGGTGAGCGGCTTGACGTTCAGGTCCGCCAAGTGGCCCTCATAAGCAATATCGATCCCCTTCAGGCCCGCGTCGACCATCTGGCCGGCGAAGGCGCCCAGCTTTTCGGCCAGGGCCACATAGGGGCGCAGCTTAGGAGCTTCGTCGGCGGTGATCGACGGGCTGTTGAGGGCGTTGGCGACGGCGCCGGTGAGCAGATAGTCGCTCATCTGCTCGGCCACCTGCAGGGCGACATTTTCCTGCGCCTCGCCTGTGGAGGCGCCCAGATGTGGGGTGGCGATGAAATTCGGCGCTCCGAACAGGATGTTGGCCTTGGCCGGTTCCTCGACGAACACATCGAAGGCTGCGCCACCGACCTGGCCGCTCTCCAGAGCCGCGCGCAGAGCCGCTTCGTCGACCAGCCCGCCCCGGGCGCAGTTGACGATCAGCACGCCCTTTTTGGTCTTCGCCAGGGCGTCGGCGGACAGGATGTTACGGGTCTTGTCCGTCAGCGGCGTGTGCAGGGTGATGACATCGGCGCGGGTCAACAGATCGCTTAGCTCGACCTTCTCCACGCCGATCTCCACCGCGCGTTCGGGCGAGAGGAAGGGGTCATAGGCGATGACCTTCATTTTCAATCCATTGGCCCGATCAGCGACGATCGAGCCGATATTGCCGGCCCCGATCAGCCCCAGGGTCTTGGCGTAGAGCTCGACGCCCATGAAGCGGTTCTTTTCCCACTTGCCGGCCTGGGTGGAAACATCGGCGGCAGGCAGTTGCCGGGCCAAAGCGAACATCATGGCGATGGCGTGCTCGGCGGTGGTGATCGAATTGCCGAATGGTGTGTTCATCACCACGATGCCGGCGGCCGTGGCGGCGGGAATGTCGACATTATCGACGCCGATACCGGCCCGGCCGATCACCTTCAGGTGCGTGGCGGCGGCGATTACCTCCTTGTTGGCCTTGGTGGCGGAGCGGACGGCCAAGCCGTCGTAGTCGCCGATGATGGCAATCAACTCATCCTTGGTCAGGCCGACTTTGACATCGGCGTCGATGCCGCGCTGACGGAAGATGTCGACGGCTGCGGAGGAGAGGGCGTCAGCGATGAGAACGCGAGGCATGGCAATAATCCTTTGGGTTGGGTTTGCCCCCATCCCCCCTTCAGGGGACTTCCCTCAGAAGGGGAAGAGAGGCGCTTTCTCCTCCCCTGCTGGGGGAGGCGGGCCGCGAAGTGGTGGAGGGAGCTCCAGCCAGGCGACCCCTCAATCAGGCTGGCGTCAACTCGGCTGAAACCTGGGCGAAAGCCCAGTCGAGCCAGGGGGTGAGGGCCTCCAGATCGTCGGCTTCGACGGTGGCTCCGCACCAGATCCGAAGACCCGGCGGCGCGTCGCGATAGCCGCCGATGTCCAGTGCCACGCCTTCCTTCTCCAGTAGGCCGGCCAGTTTTTTGGCGAAATCGGCCTGGCCGTCGGGGCTGAGCGCCGTGATGGTCGGATCGACCACCTTCAGGCACACCGAGGTGTTGGAGCGGTTGGCGGGATCGGCGGCCAGGAAAGCGACCCACGGTGTCTGATCGACCCACGCCGCCAGGGTGGCGAGATTGCGGTCGGCCCGCGCCCGCAGTTCGACCAGGCCGCCAATGTGGGAGGCCCACTTCAAGGCGTCCAGATAGTCTTCCACGCACAGCATCGATGGCGTGTTGATCGTCGCGCCTTCAAAGATATCGCGGCTGATCTTGCCGCCCTTGGTCATGCGGAACAGCTTGGGCATCGGCCAGGGGGGCGTGTAGCTCTCAAGCCGTTCGACGGCCCGAGGCGAGAGGATCAGCACACCGTGGGCCGCCTCGCCGCCCAGCGCCTTCTGCCAGGAAAAGGTCACCACATCGAGCTTCGGCCAGTCGAGCGCCTGGGCGAAACAGGCGCTGGTGGCGTCGCAGATGGTCAGCCCCGCCCGGTCGGCGGCGATGAAGTCGCCATTGGGAACCCGCACGCCGGAGGTGGTGCCATTCCAGGTGAACACCAGATCGGCCTCGACGCTGACCTTGGTCAGGTCGGGCAGGGCGCCGTAGGGCGCGTCCAGCACCTCGGCCGGAAGCTTGAGCTGTTTCACCACATCGGTGACCCAGTCCTTTCCGAACGATTCGAAGGCCAGCAGCTGGACCGGGCGCGGGCCGAGCAGCGACCAAAGCGCCATCTCCAGGGCCCCGGTGTCGGAGCCCGGCACGATGCCGATCAGATAGTCGGCCGGAACCTCCAGCACTTCGCGGGTGCGGTCGATGGCGGCCTGCAAGCGCGCCTTGCCGGGCTTGGAGCGGTGAGACCGTCCGAGGATCGCGGTTCGAAGCTTTTCGGGGGCCCATCCGGGGCGCTTGGCGCAGGGGCCGGATGAAAATTCAGGCCGGGCCGGGCGCATGGCCGGCTTGGCGGGGGTGGTCATAGCAATGTCTCCCATCCTTACAGATGGACAGCGCCCCGTTGGGAGGGCGTGGCCCGCCGCGCAAAAGCCCTCGTTCGCCGCCGGATGCAAGCATTTTTTTGCGGTGCGCGGAGGCGCGCGGAGCCAGCGCGCGCGGGGCGACGGCGGGCGCCCCCTGGGGCGGCGAAGGGCGCTGAGCCGTCGGCTCCGGCGATGCGAAGCGCGAGCTCTCTTCTTCCAGGTCATTGAAAACGCTGTCTGTTTGTGCGCACCTAGCGACTGCTGGCGTCGCGCCGGTCTTGGTTTTGAGCACCGTGGTGAGGCGCACGGCGCGCGAGATGCTGGCAATGAGGACGTCGGGCGGCGCGGCGTCGCCGCCGGGTGGAACGAAGCGCGGAGATGGGTTGGCGGAGGAGCTTTGCGACATGCG
>JAYVYH010000111.1:0-6057 GCA_043784385.1 Caulobacteraceae bacterium
GTTTTCGTTTTACGGGTTCTGGGCTCCAGCCAACAACTCTACTCCGATGCTTCGATGAACGGCGGCTATGACCTTGGATCGAGCGCGCTCAACGGCGCCAATCACATTTTTTCGACATTCTATGACGGAACCAATCCTGCGCTGTCGGGCGTGCCCTCGGGAACCTCCATTCAGTTCGAAGACCTGAAATTCGGCCACTCCGACTATGACTACAACGACGAGACGTTCGTTTTCACCAATGTAAGCGCGGCCGTAAAGGGTCAGCCGACACCGCCCGGAACGCCTGGCGTACCGGGAACGCCGACCCCGCCTGGCCCTCCGGGTGGAACGCCTCCAGGCCCCCCCAGTCCGCCGCCGCCCAGTCCGCCACCCCCCGGTCCGCCGACACCAAGTCCTGGCGTCCCGGAGCCGGGAACCTGGATTCTGACGCTCATGGGTTTCGGCGGCCTGGGAGCGGCCCTGCGAGTCAGGCGCCGCGCGTCGCAACCAGGTTTCGTAGGGATGAATAGCCAAGCTTGACCGGCCAATAGAAATACAATGTGACGCAATCGCAGACACAAATAATTCTTTTGCCGCGATCTGGTCACAATGATAATCTGTAAAAATGAGGCAATAACACCTCACAACGGGGTCTTAATTTCGAGTGGGAGACAAATATAATGTCTATAAAATTTAAACTGCTTGCCGCCGGAAGCGTGATGCTTTCGGTAATGATTGCCACCACATCTGTCTCCGCCGCGGTCATCATCAAGGCGTTCTCTGGTGGTCCTTTGTCGGTGGCCAATCCCCTTGGCACCCTTCCAGCGATCAAGCTGTCAAAGAAAAACACCTACGATTTCACCTTCAGCATGACTGCGGACCCCGGTAGCTTCGCCAGCGTCCAGCTTCTGGCCCAGTTGCTGACCAAAGGAACCTCCATACCGGAGCAGATTCAGTACAGCCTTTTTAAAGGCGTGCCGATCAACGGGACGTTCGTGGCCCAGTCGAGCCTCGACTATTCTCCGACCATCGCCTTCAAGCCGGAGGTGGGGTCCTACTACGTGAGGATCGACAACATCGCCGCCAACAATGAAGTCGTTGGCGGCACGGTCACGACGGCGGTGCCGGAACCGGCATCCTGGGCGATGATGCTCGTGGGCTTTGGTGCGCTGGGCGGCGTATTGCGCCGTCGCGGAGCCAAGACTCCCCTGAACGCTGCTTGATCGTCGGACTGCCTAGACACTACGGGGGGTCGCTGAAAGGCGGCCCCTTTTCCTAGTACAGCCGCTCTTTCGTCGTCGTCCTCGCCATCGCGGTGGCCGATCGGCGCGCGCCGATTCGTCGCGGTTCCAACGCCCCCCCTGCCTCGGCTTTGACCAGCGCCTCCAAGATGAGGTGATGATCAGGTGAAAGGGCGCAGGTCGGATCGGTGCGGCTGGAATCACCCGTCAGCGCGAAGGCCTGGCAGCGGCATCCGCCGAGGTCAGCTTCGAGATGCTCGCAACTTCGGCAGGGTTCAGGCGCCCAGGCCACACCCCGGAACCGATTGAAGGACTCGGAGTCGGTCCAGATTTCGGTCAGGGACCGGTCCCTGACCGACTCGAATGTGAACCCCGGCAAGGTCTGGGCGGCATGACACGGCAGCACCTTGCCTGACGGCGAAATGTTGATCGCCCGGCGCCCCCAACCGCCCATGCACGCCTTTGGGCGCGTCGCGTAATAGTCGGGCGACACATAGTCGACAACGATGCGCCCGGCCCAGCGAGCGCGCGCGGCCCGCACGGAAAAGGTGGCGGCCTCCAGCTGGGCGCGGCTGGGAAGCAACGCGGCGCGGTTGAGAAGCGCCCAGCCGTAGTATTGAACGTGGGCGACCTCGACTCTGGCGGCGCCGAGCTGTTCCGCCAGGGCCAGCATGTCTTCAAGGCGATCGATGTTTTGCCTATGGACAACAAAGTTGAGCGTGAGCGGTACGTCGGCGGCGGCGATGCGGTGGGCCGCCGCCAGCTTGCGAGCGTGTCCGCCAGTCAAGCCGCCGGCGGCGTCGGCGCGCGCCGGATCGGCGTCCTGGAAACTCAGCTGGATATGGTCGATGCCCGCTTCCACAAGCCCGCGCATGGCCAGGTCGTCCAGTTGAACGCCCGAGGTAATCAGATTGGTGTAGAGGTCCAGGTCGGCCGCGCGGCGCACCATCGTCGTGAGGTCGCGGCGCGCCAGCGGCTCGCCACCGGTGAAATGCAGGTGAAGGACGCCCATGGCGGCGGCCTGCCCGATGACAGCCAACCATTCAGCCGTGGATAGCTCGTTGCTAGACCGCTCGAGCTCGAGTGGATTTGAGCAGTAGCCGCAGCTGAGCGGACACCGGTGCGTGATCTCCGCGATAAGGGCGACCGGCGCTTGCGGCAGGGGAACGGGTGTCGTCACAGGCTGACCACCCCCTTGGCGTTGAGATCGTCGAGCATAGCCACCACGTCACCGGCGATCAGGTCCCGCGGAGCCTGGAACACGCTCGCCAGATCATCGACGATCGCCCCAATGGTCCTGGCGCCGTCGACGAGCTTCAGGATCTCGATAGCCGTGCCCTCCGGGTTGAACAGCTTCTCGGGCGCGAGAACAATCCAGGCGTTCCGAGAGTCATCGAATCGGAATCGAACGCCGCGGCGAAAGCGGGGAATGGCCGCCTCGTCGGTCAAGACGCAACCTCTTGGGGCATGAAGGCGCCGGGCGGGGGCAGTCTGGGGTCGACATAGGCCAGATACAGCGCGTCCAGTTGCGACCAGAGCACGTCACACTTGAAAATCAGCGACGCCAACACGGCCTGCTGCTGCTCGACCGTCACCGCGTGGGATTTCACATAGGCAAGGGCGAAAGCGCTGTCGTCGGGCGCCTGAGTAAGCCGGGGCGTGAAATAGCCAAGAGTCTCAGCGGTGATCCATTCATAGTTGGCCAACATGCCCGACACGCGCTCGGCGATGATCTTGGGCGAAAACAGCTCGGTGAGAGACGAAGCCACCGCCTCGAGCAGAGAGCGGTCTCGCACCCAGTGGACATAGGCGTCGACGGCAAAGCGGGTGGCCGGCAGGACGCCCTCGGTGGTTTCGACGTAGGCTCGGTCGAGACCCACCCCCTCGGCGAGTTTCAACCAGCGCTCCAGACCGCCCGTCCCTTCTTCCGCTCCATCATGATCGATCAGCCGCCGCCGCCATTCTCGCCGTAGGGACGGCGTCGGCAGCCGGGAGATCATCACCGCGTCCTTTATGGGGATCTGGCTCTGGTAGTAGTAGCGATTGAGCGCCCACGCCTGGACCTGTCCGCGGCTGAGTTGTCCCGCGTGCAGGCGCTTATGGAACGGGTGGTGGATATGATAGCGGCGAGCGCCGATATCGCGCAGAGCCGCTTCAAGACCCTCGGGGGACAGATGTTCGCCGGTCAAACCACGATCTCCAGACCATCATGGGCAACGGTCCAACCCATGCGCTCCACCTCCGCGCGTTCGGGCGAGTCGTCCAGCAGAACCGGGTTGGTGTTGTTGATGTGGACGAGAACTTTGTCGGGACCGTCCAGGCCCGCGAGCGCCGCCAAGGTCCCCTCCGGGCCACTCAGACTCATGTGGCCCATCCTCCGGCCGGTCTTGGCGCCCACACCCTGGACGATCATCTCGTCGTCCGTCCATAAGGTTCCATCGAACAGAATCAGGCGCGCCGTCTGGATCCGCGCCGAAAGCGACGCGGTCATCACCGCGCAACCGGGAATGAACAGGACGGTCGATACGCCATCGGTGATGGCAGCCCCAACGGTGACCCCATCGGTGGTGATCTCGGGGGCGTCATCGGTCTCCAGATAAAGTGGCGTCTTGCCGGGAACGGCGAACAGTTCCACCGTGAGCGAATCGTCAAGAGTAACAAGTTCGTCGAGGGCGACCGCTCTGCGGGCCACGACTTGCCTGTTGAGCACCTCGAAGATCGGGTTTTCGTCGAGTACGCTCAGGATCCGCTGGGTGGCGTAAAGCGTGAAAGGATGGCGTTCGCGCAGCGTCAGAAGACCGGCGATCACATCCACATCGCCGCCGGTCAGCACGACACCGGCTATGGGAGAATCTCGCTGGCCCCCTTCATTGCCGAGCTGGCGGGGATGCAGGAATGGTGATCGCCCGATCTGCTCCCGCAGGTCGGGCGACGCATTGATCAGGAACCACTGATCGCCATCTTGGCTGACCGCCAGGCTGGTCTGGGTGCGGGGTGTCGCCGACGAAACGCCCGCTCGCGCGCTTCGGCAGCCGCGGCCATTGGAGTTCCACTGGGGGAAGCCGCCGCCGGCGGCCGACCCCAGTACGACGATCTTCAAACGTTCGGCTTAAATTTCGGCGCTGACGTAGAGATTGATTTCCGCGCCGCACGGCGTTTCGGTGATGACGGGCCTGGTCCAAGCCATAAGAAATCTCCCTCAGTTCGCCGCAAGTCGGCACAACAGGACGACACCGCGTCCGGGCGCGACTGTCAAGCCACGCTGTGGGGTGTCACGTGTAGGATTTCGTCGGCATCATGCGTTCGGTCCGTTTTCGTCCATGTTCGATCGAGACGAACTCATCCCTTGCCGATCCATGAGCAGCGCGCGCAGGGTCACAGGCCCGGACCTCATAGTGATAGAGTTGCGCCTCCGAAATCTCGATCTGGCCGGTGTAGCGGAACCGCGATCCAGCCCAGGCTGAAGCCCCCGCCGGTGTCAGCGGCTCGCTATAGGCGCCGTAAGCGTAGCTGGCCCCCGCCACCCCGTTCTGGTCCGACCAGGCGATGATCGAGCCCTGCTGGTCCGCCCCGGGGCCCGGCACATAGCGTCTGAAGATGCTTCCCGACCCGTCGTATTCCCCCACCAGATCCGGCCCGTCGCAAATGAACGTCGTCGCCGCCCCAGGGCATCATAGCCATAGCTCGCCGGCAGACCCACGCCCGAGGTCGCGCCGTTCTCCCCGATCGATATCACCCAGTTCAGCGCGTCATAGACATAGCCTTCATAGTCGCCGGGGTTGGACGCGCCCGTGGTCGGCATCGGGAACTGGACCTGGGAAACACGGTCGTAGGGGTCGTAGACCACGGTCGAGAGGTTGTTCGCCGCGTCCTTGACCGTGGCGACATGGCCGTTGGCGCTGTAGGTTGCGGTCACCGCATCGACCTGGGTGGTCGAAAGATAGCCACCGGTCAGCTGGTCGGCGGCGACGAGAACGCCGCCGATGGTCACCACTTTACCGCGAGCTCCGTCGGTTCGGTCGACACGGAAACCATGAGCAATCAGTAGGGGGTCCGCCATCCTTTCCTCCACCAGCACGGCCGTGCGCGGGCGTGATTGGCCGATGCCGGGATTGGCGTTTATTGCAAATTGCGCAACCACCCCTTGAATTGCAATGTGCGATAGTCCATCTTCCTTCTCATGCCCGACGCCGCCACCGATTTTGTCCCGCCGCTGTTCACCGCCTCGTCCGACGAAGACGCGGCCGCGAACGACAATCTGGCCCTGTTCGGCCCCGCTATCCTTCGCGCCGAGCGTCGCCTACGCCTTCTCGAAGAGCTGACCGAGATCGGGATGGAAATGGCGCGGGGGCTTCAGCGGCCGGCGCCGGCTAACGACGTCGCGGTCACCATTTCTGCGGTGATTAACGGTGAAATTGGCGATTCCGCAAAGTCTGCGGCCTCGAAGTCGTCGCCGGCCGACCCGGTCGCCACTTTCGCCAAGCTGTCCCGCACCATCCGCCTGACCCTCAATCTGGAGACCAAGGCGGACGACGCCCTGCGCGCCCTGATCTCGGGCCAGTTCCTCGCCCGCGAGGCCCGCAAGACAGAACGCAAGCCTCGCGAGAAATCCGACGTGCGTGAGCGGTGCGACGCCGCTCGCGCCATCGTCGACAACCGGGTCTCGGCCGCGATCGATCGCGAGTCCCTGAACGAGGCCGACTTTTGCGGCCTGATGGAAGCGCTCGAGGAGCGCCTTGGCGAAGACGAGGCCTATATCGACCTCGAAGACCGCCCTCTGCGCCAAACGGTCGAGCGTCTCTGTGGAGATCTGGGCCTCTCGCCCGATTGGAGCCGA
>JAYVYH010000112.1:0-9232 GCA_043784385.1 Caulobacteraceae bacterium
ATAACCGAAATAGGGCGTGACCGCCGTGATCCGCTTGGCCGACGCCCGCTTCAGGGCGTCGATACACACCAGCAGCTCCATCAAATTGTCGTTGGCGGGGTAGCTCGTCGACTGAATGACGAACACGTCCTCCCCGCGCACGTTCTCCTCGATGACCACCCAGGCCTCGTTGTCGGCGAAGCGCTTCACCTGAGCCCGGGTCAGGGGGATATCCAGGGATTCGGCGATCGCCTCGGCGAGCGGCCTGTTCGAATTGCCGGCCAACAGCTTCATGAGCATCCCCGTGACGCGAATCTCATGGATCGGCTCGCTCGGACGGAGGCTTTATCAGCGCGTCGCCGCCGGGCAAAGCCCCGCCGTTCACGGCCCGGTCGCGCGTCGCCGCCAGGCCCTTGCCATACACGAAGAGGCGAGTGCCGGCGTAGTTGATGATGAACGCGGCCGTGGAGGAGGCGACAAAAGCCACCGGCAGGCGAGACAACAGGGGCCATTTCACCGTCACCAGAGACGCGAACATCGCCAGGTTGCAGAAGCTGCCAAAGCCATTGGCCACCATGTAGCGCCACCATTCGCGACCGATCGGTCCCCGCGCCGCGACGCGAAATACCAGCCAGCGGCTCAGGGCGAATGATATCTGGAGGGCAAGGCCCAAGGCAATCACCCGGGCCAATGGAGAATCCAGCCCAAGATCGAGGCCGGCGCGGAACGCCACGGCATCGGCCACGAACCCGATCATGCAGGCCGCCGCGAATTTCGCCGCCAGCGTCAGCTCGCGGACCAGCGGCTCCGATAGCCTCATGTCAGGGTCTTCCTCCGGCCGGACACCGGCTGACAACCTTCATATACCGGCTTGATCGCTCAATGTGATGACCGAAAGCAAGCGGCCATAGTCAGCCTCGCCGCGCTTGAACGCCCGGCGGTTGGAAAAGAACAGGTGTTCGTCGGCGCAGGTGTCCTGGCCGATCCACTCGCTTGACCCGACGCCGGCCGCGTCGAGCCGATTCAGGACGAAGCCGGGCAGATCGAACTGTCGCTTGTCGATTTGAACACCCGGTGAAAAGAACTGTCCGTAGCGGGGATCGACAGCCTCGAACCCCGCCAGGAAATCCAGGCCGACCTCATAGGACGCAGGGCCGATGCAGGGCCCGACCGCGGCGACCATCCTCGCGGGCGAAGCGCCAAGTTCGACCATGGCGGCCACCGCCGAGGCGACCACGCCGGACAAAGCGCCGCGCCAACCCGCATGCACGGCGCCAACGACCAGCATGTGAGCATCGGCGAGCAAAACTGGCGCGCAATCGGCCGCCAGCGCGCCGCACAGCACGCCAAGCCGATCCGTGACGACACCATCGCCCTTGGGCCGATCGGGTCCCCATGGTTCACGGACGACCTCGATCGAGGCTGAATGAATCTGGAAACAGGTAGCCAGGGCGCCCTCGGCGGCGCCGAAGACGGCCGCCGCGCGGCGCCTGTTTTCCAGAACGTCGATAGGGTTGTCGCCTGATCCCAGCCCCACGTTGAGACTGTCATAAAGACCGCCGGAAACGCCGCCCCGGCGAGTGAAAAAGCCGTGGGCGACACCCGGAAGGGCCTGAAGCAACGCCGATTGCAACAGGGGCGGCGAGGTCATGGATTGGTTTCAAACCCTGGCGGTGACAGGCCCGGGCCGTAGATGGCCGCGACCTTGAAGAGGTCTCCCATCTGGCCGGGCGCGATCAACCGGTCAAGCTGACGGGCAATGGTGTCGGCGCGATCGGGGCGCGAGCGGACCAGGGCCTCCGCGCGCTTCACGGCGCCGAGCGAGATCATGAACGCCCGCTGGGTGACAACGCCCGTCGTCAGGGCGCCGGACAGCCCGGCGGACCGGAGAAGGGCCGGAAAGTCGACATGGGCGGTCAGATCGGCCTGGCCAGGGTTTTGTATCGGGGATTCTTTCCGATGGTCGCGGATGGCCTGAAGCGTATCGCCAAATCCCGGCGTGTCGCGCCCATAGTCGATGAACAGGGCCGCACCGCCCCGCCGGACCAATCTATCTCCCACAAGACGGCCAATCTCGCCGACCGCGTCGGACCATTCGACTACGGACCCGGTCGGGGCGTCGGCGGCAGCGTTGCGCTGGAGACGGCTTCCATCGGAGGAAAACGCCAACCGGCCGTCGCCGTCCAAACCTATTCGCCGTTCACGCCAGTCTCGCCCCGACCAAACCCCCTGATCGATTGGCAGGCAATCGAGAAACTCGTTGGCGAGCACGATAATGGGCGCGTCGCCGGGAATTTCGGCGATGCTGTCGGCCCAGCGCGGCGACGCCAGACCGTTAAGTGCAAGGGCCTGCCGGTCGCGCAGCGGGCCGCTAGTCTCCACCAGCCAGAGCTCGCAGGCTTCAAGGAAGCCTGGCGCTACGCGTCCGGCCCGCAGCACGTCGGTCATCATAACCCCGTGGCCGGGTCCGAGTTCAACCAGCAGACACCGCGCCGGCCGGCCCATCTGGGACCAGACTTCGGCCGCCCACAGTCCCAGCAGCTCGCCAAAGATCTGGGACACCATCGGCGAGGTGATGAAATCCCCGCCTTCGCCGAGTCTGGGTCGAGTCGCGTAGTAACCCTCGGCTGGGTCATGCAGGCACAGCGACATATAGCGGGACACCGGGATAGGACCCTCCCGAACAATCAGAGCCGCCAGGCGGTTACGTAGGCTCACGGCGGTCCGGCGCGAGAGGCGCCCGCAGGCTCCGCCAGACCAGGGCGAGACCACACACCAGCATGGGCGCTGACAGCATAATGCCAACGGTCAGGCCAAAGGGCAGGTCGCGCAGCCCTTCATCGGGCATCCGCACATTCTCCAAGGCGATCCGGAAGGCGCCGTAAAAAGCGAGGAACAGGCCGGTGACCGCCCCACGCCGACGGAGCCACAGCGTCCGGTGGGTGGCGAGGCGAAGGATCAGAAAGAGGACAAGCCCCTCGAGGGTCGCTTCATAGAGCTGGCTGGGATGGCGCGGCGCAAGGCCCGCGACGCAGGTTCCGTCGGCGAATGTGTCGATGTGACGGCCACAGAACACCATGCCCCAGGACATATTGGTCGGGCGGCCCCACAGTTCGCCATTGATGAAGTTGGCGATGCGTCCGAACGCCAGGCCGATGGGCGCGCAGGCCGCCACGACGTCGCCCAGCCGCAGAAGATCGATACGCCGCGACCGGGCGAACAGGGTGACCGCCACGGCCACCCCCAGGAAGCCGCCATGAAAGCTCATCCCGCCGTGCCAGAGGCGAATGATCTCCAGCGGGTCCTGGGCCAGCGTCAGCCGGGCCGAGGCCAGGGGAAGCATATAGAACAGCACATAGCCCAGGCGACCTCCGAGGATGATTCCCAGCGTGATCCAGAGGACCAGATCGTCGATCTCCAAATCGGTCGCGGTCGGGGCGCCGGCGCCCCACAGTCTCGGGTTTCGCACCAGCGAGACCGCGTAGCGCCAACCCAGAACGATGCCGGCGATATAGGCCATCGCATACCAGCGCACGGCGAACGGACCCACGGTCACGCTTCCGAGCTCGAACGCTGGCAGACTGAAAATCTCGCGCGGGATATCGGGAAACGGCAGGGCCATTGGCGCTCTCTACCGCGATCCATGGCGCGGGTGTAGACGGGCGGCGCACAGGATGGGAAAGATTGGAATCTGAGTCCCTTCGCAAACGGGGCGATTTCGCACTATATGACGGTGATGCAGACTCAAAATCCCTTCCTGGACGAGATCGCCAAGCTGACCCAAGTGGCGATGGGCGTCGCTCAGGCCGCCGGCGAGGAGGCCAAGACCGCCTTCCGCGCCCAGGCAGACAAATGGGCGGCGGATCTGGATTTGATCCGGCGGGAGGAGTTCGAGGCTTTGAAGGCGGAGATCGCGTCGCTTCGGGCCGAGATCGCCACCTTAAAAAACGGCGAAAAAGCCTGACGATTTATCAAAGGCGCGCAAGACGCCAGCCGCGAACCGCATTAGCGTCGTTGCGAATTGACGAGTCTTTCACCCGGGTGGGCCGGCTGCCTGGCCCACGAGCCTGAAGAACGCCAGAGGGCCCCATGGATATCCCCAGACCCGAAGAAGACGACACCCTGATCTCCCTTGACCCCCTGGATGTGGTCGAGCGTGTCCTGGTGGCGGAAAATCTGTCCTTCGATCGCACCGACGACGGTGACCTGGCCTTCGCCTTGACCGGCGACTGGAAGGATTTTGAACTATGGTTCACTTGGCGGCCTGAAGCCGACTGTCTCCAGCTTTGCCTGTCGATGGATCTAAAGGCCGCCAAGCCACTCAGGGACCCGGCCCATGGCCTGATCAACCTGATCAACCAGCGGGTCTGGCTCGGCCATTTTGAGGTTTGGGCCGAGGAGGGCGAGGTCGTGTTCCGCCACGCCATGGCTCTGCCCGACGGCGAGCGTCCGACCATGGCCCAGACCGCTTCGATGATCGACGCGGCAATGGAGGCGGCGGACCGGTTCTATCCAGCCTTCGATTTCCTGATCACCGGCGGCAAGACCCCCGAGGAGGCCATGGCGGCCTGCATGTTCGAAACCATGGGCTACGCCTGAGGTCACCCCATGCTACCGGCTTCACTCACGCCCGTCCTGATGGTTGGGGCAGGACACATGGGCGGCGCCCTGATCGCCGGCTGGCGCCGGGCGGGCGCCATCGACGCTTCCGAGCTTTTGTTGCGCGACCCCTCCCCCGGCGAAGCCGCGCTCGAAGCGGCGCGGGCGGGCGCGGTGCTCAACGGCCCAGACGCCGGTCTGGGGTCAGCGAGAACCATTATCCTGGCGGTGAAACCCCAGGCCTGGCGGCCCTCGGCGGAGGCAATCGCGCGCCATCTGGCGCCTGACGCGGTAGTCATCTCTGTCATGGCCGGCGTCTCGGCCCATGATCTGAGCGAGATATTCCCAGGCCGGCCGATCGCCCGGGTGATGCCGACCACAGCCGCCGCCATACTTAAAGGCGCCGCCAGCGTCTGGTCTTCCGACCCACGTGGCCGCGAAGCGGCCCATCGGATGTTCGAGCCTCTGGGCGTGGTAGTTGATCTGGACCGTGAATCCTTGGTGCACGTGGCCACGGCCGCCTCCGGCTCGGCGCCGGCCTATGTCTACGCCCTGGTTGAAGCCCTCGAAGCGGCGGCCGCCGGCGCCGGTCTCGACGCGGCGGCGGCCCGCGTTCTGTCACGTTCGGCGCTGATCGGGGCCGCAGCCCTGATGGAAGGGAGCGGGGCTGAAGCCAGCGACCTGCGCCGCCAGGTGACGTCTCCCGGTGGAACCACCGAGGCGGCGCTGAAGGTGCTGATCGGCGATGGAGCCCTCGCCCGCCTGGTGTCCGGCGCGGTTCGGGCGGCGGCGGCGCGCTCCCGCGAACTGGGATCCTGACCCATGCCGGCGCCCGACGAATCTCTGGACCGCGCTTGCGCCGCGATGCTGGCCTTGGCCGGAGAGCGCCCGTGGCGGCATATTAGCCTGCGCGACATCGCGGCGAGGGCCGACGTGTTGCTCAGCGACCTCTATGCTAAGGTCGATGGCAAGGCCGTTCTCCTGGCGCATCTTTCGGCGCATTATGACAACGCCGCCCTGGCCACGGCCGAGACCGCGTCCGAGGACCTGCACGACCGCCTGTTCGACGCGGTGATGGCCCGAGTCGAGGCTATGGAACCCTATCGCGCTGCCCTAATCGCCGTGGCGAACGAACTGCCGAGGCTCGGCCTCGCGCTTCACTTCCCACCCACCGCCAGGGCGATCCTGGAGGCGGCCGGCGTCGAGGCCACCCTGCCGAGGCTCGGCGCGATGATCGCCGTCTGGGTCCGCGTCGCCCAGGTCTGGCGCGACGACGAGGGCGCTCTCAACCGCACCATGGCTGAGATCGACCTGCGCCTGAAACAGATGCGCGAGCGGCTCTCACGCATCGGCGCGGGATTTTAGGGCAGAGTCACGGTCGCCCTCAGCCCCCCCAGCGGCGAGACGCCCAGGGTCACATCCCCACCGTGCCCGCGCGCCACGTCGCGGGCGATGGCGAGGCCCAGGCCGACGCCTTTGGTGTTGGGATTGCGGGCAGCTTCGAGACGGCTGAACGGGGCGAAGGCGTCGCCGTAGCGGTCGGGAGAAATGCCGGGGCCGTCGTCGTCGATATGGATCTCCACGCCACCGGCGCTGGTCGCGCCGGCCTTGATCCACACGTGGGCGGCGTGGCCGACCGCGTTGGCGACCAGATTGGTCAGGGCTCGCTTGAAGGCGCCCGGCCGCACCCGCGCCAATATTCCCGGTGCGGCGTCGACGGCGACCTCGACGCCAGATCGCGCGGCGTCGGTGCGGATGTCGTCGATCAGGTCGGCGAGGCAGACGGTCTCGACGTCCTCGCCACCTTCCCCACGGGCGAAGGCTAGATACTCATCGACCATATGCTCCATTTCGCCCAGGTCGGCCTTCATGGCCTCGACGCGCGGCCCTGGCGCCGTCATGGCCAGCGCCAGCCGCAGCCGCGTCAGGGGGGTGCGCAGGTCATGGCCGACCGCCGCCAGTAATATGGTCCGCTGATCCACGTGACGCTGGATCCGGGCCTTCATGGCCAGAAAGGCTCGGGCGGCCTGGCGGACCTCACGGGCGCCGTGGGGACGAAAGGCCACGTCGTCGCCACGCCCAAACGCCTCGGCGGCGAAGGCCAAGCGCTCGATCGCCCGGACCTGGTTGCGGATGAACAGGATGGAGATACCAGTCAGCAGCACGGTCGCGGCCGTCAACCAGAAGATGAAGATGTGGCCACGGGTGGCGAACACCCGGTCCTTGGAGGCGATGATCCGCAGCACGCCGTGAGGAACGGTCACGCGCACATCAACATACGCGGGATATCGGCCGGTATCGAACCAGAACGGCCCATCGATCCGCTGGACCAGCGCCTTGTTCAGAGAGCGATCGACGGCCACGAACAGCGAGGCCCGGCGACCTCGCGGCAGGACGCCGCCGGCCTGAAAAACGACGGAAAGGCCCAGATTGGCTTGTGCCCGGTCTTCAAGGCGCTTGAGGCTGACGGGATTGGGGTCCTCTTCATAGGTCTGCTGGATCAGGGCGACGTCACCGGCCAGACCTTCCGTCAGATGGCTGTTCACCGCCTGCCAGTGGGCGTCGAAGAACACATAGGTGACGGCGATCTGCATCAGCGCCACGGGCAGAACGATGATCAGTAGGCTGCGGCCAAACAGCGACGTCGGGGTCAGGCGCTTGAACGCGCGCCAGAACAGTCGGGGCCAGGGCCTGGGAATACGCATCAATCGGGGGTGAGCATATAACCCCGGCCGCGAACGGTGCGTAGATAGCGGGGGTTGGCCGGATCGAGCTCGATTTTGCGCCGCAGCCGGGTGACCTGGATATCGACGGCGCGGCCCCCAGCGTCGCTGTTGATACCTGCCAAGTCATATCGATCGACCGCGGAGTTGGAGGCCGTCGCCAACACCTTCAGCAGATGAGCCTCGCTCTCCGTAAGACGGATCGGCTCGCCATCAACGGAAAGCTCGCCTCGGGCGGTGTCGAACAGGCATCGCCCGAGCTTAATCCTGCTGACGTCAATCGAAGCCGTGGCGGCGCGGCGCAGGATCGCCTCGATCCGCAGCACCAGCTCCTCGGGGTCGAATGGCTTGGCCAGATAGTCGTCGGACCCTAGCCGCAAGCCTTCGATCCGGTCGCCGGGCTGACCGCGCGCGGTCAGGATGATCACCGGCGCCACACCGGCCGCACCGGGACGGGCGCGCAGCCACCGGGTCAGGGAAAAGCCATCCTCGCCCGGCATCATCACGTCCAGCACCAGCAGATCGAAGCGCAGGGAGGCTAGCAACCGCCGGGCGCCCGCCGCGTCGGCCGCGACGCTGACCCGAAACCCCTTGCCGGTCAGATATTCCTTTAGCAATTCGCGAATGCGGTCGTCGTCATCGACGACCAGCAAATGGCGTTGCGCGGCCTCCGCCAGGGCTGTCGGCTGGGTCACCGGCGCGGCATTTCGTTTGACGGCGAGGGCCGTCCATCGTCTAAACCACGCTTCTTCGAGGAAAGGGATTGAAAGCCCAATGTCACTGGTTCCCTACGATGATCGCGACGGCTGGATCTGGCTGGACGGCCAGTTCACTCCCTGGCGTGAGGCGAAGGTGCACGTACTGACTCACGCTCTGCACTACGCCTCCGCCGTATTCGAAGGCGAACGGATGTACGGCGGTGAAATCTTCAAGCTTACCGAACATACCGAGCGCCTGTTCAGATCGGCGGAAATCCTCGACTTTACCATACCCTATACGGTGGCGCAGATCGACGAGGCCTGCAAGGAAACCTGCGCCCGCAACGACCTGACCGATTGCTATGTGCGACCGATCGCCTGGCGCGGCTCCGAAGTGATGGGCGTCTCGGCCCAGGCATCGACCATCCATGTGGCCATCGCAGCCTGGGAATGGCCGAGCTATTTCGATCCTGCCCAGAAGGCCAAGGGTATCGCTCTGACCTGGGCGAAATACCGCCGCCCCTCGCCCGAGACGGCGCCCACCGCCTCCAAGGCGGCCGGCCTCTACATGATCTGCACAATCTCCAAACACGCCGCCGAGCGCGACGGCTATGCCGACGCGCTAATGCTGGACTGGCGTGGCTATGTGGCCGAGGCCACCGGTGCCAATGTGTTCTTCATCCGTGACGGGGTGCTGCACACCCCCGAGCCCGACTGCTTTCTCGATGGCATCACCCGCCGCGCGGTGATCGAACTCGCCAGAGCAAAGGGTTTCGAAATCGTTCAGCGGCACATCCTGCCGGAGGAACTGGCCGATTTCTCCGAGTGTTTCATCGTTGGCACCGCCGCCGAGGTCACGCCGGTGGCTCAGGTAGGGGACTATACTTTCAGGCCCGGTAACATCTCGCTGTCACTGATGGACGACTATGCGCTCATGGTGCGGCGGGAGATGGTGGCCGCCTGACCCGTCCCCGGGTTTCGGCCCGTTCCTTAGATCGTCCAGGTCTCGGGAACAGGGATCGCCTCGGTGCGGAACAGGCGCATCAGGCCGACCGCACAGCGCACGACGAACCACAGGAAAACGAACGGCAGCAGCGCGAAGCCGATCAGCAGTGCACACAGCGCGCAAGCGATAATGAAATACAGCAGGCCCATCCAGAAGGTGCGGATCAAATAGGTGTAGTGACCCCGCAGCCACGGCGCGGCGCTGTCGCGAGCCACGTAGGCCAGGAC
>JAYVYH010000113.1:0-3318 GCA_043784385.1 Caulobacteraceae bacterium
GCCGAGCTCGTGCATGAAAAGCGTGTCGAAGGCGTCAGCGACATGCGCGACGAGAGCGATCGCACGGGCATGCGCGTCGTGGTCGAGCTCAAGCGCGACGCCAGCGCCGAGGTGGTGCTCAACCAGCTCTATCGCTTCACCCCGCTGCAGAGCGCCTTCCCGGTCAATGCCCTGGCCCTCAATCGCGGGCGGCCGGAACAGCTTGGCCTGCGGGATATGCTGGAGGCTTTCATCACGTTCCGCGAGGAAGTGGTGGTCCGGCGAACCAGGCACGAACTTTCGAAAGCCCGGGATCGCGCCCACGTCCTGGTGGGTCTGGCGATCGCTGTGGCCAATATCGACGAGGTGATCCACATCATCCGCACGTCGCGGGATCCGGCCGAGGCGCGCGAACGCCTGGTGGCGCGGGACTGGCCGATCGGCGACATGATGCCTTTGATCGAACTGGTCGCCGATCCGCGCACCGTGGTGGTCGATGGCGATCAGGTGCGGCTGACCGACGAACAGACCCGCGCCATTCTGGCCCTGACCCTGAGCCGCCTCACAGGCCTGGGCCGCGAGGATATCCTCAGCGAAGCCCGGGGACTGGCGGCCGACATCAAGGCCTATCTGGACCTGCTCGGTTCGCGTGACGCCATCATGGCGGTGGTGCGCGTGGAACTGGTCGAGGTCCGTGAGGCCTTCGCCGTCCCACGCCGCACGATCATCGTCGACGGCGACGCCGACGTTGAGGACGAGGATCTGATCGCCCGCGAAGACATGGTGATCACCGTCACCCACGCCGGCTACGTCAAGCGCACGCCTCTGGCGACCTATCGGACCCAGCATCGCGGCGGCCGCGGCCGTTCGGGTATGTCGACAAAGGACGAGGACGCTGTCACCCGCGTGTTCTCGGCCTCGACCCATTCACCGATGCTGTTCTTCGCCTCAAGCGGCAAGGCCTACAAGCTCAAGGTCTGGCGGCTGCCGCTTGGCACGCCGACCTCCCGGGGCAAGGCGTTCGTCAACCTGTTTCCCATCGAGCCGGGCGAGACCATGACCTCGATCCTCACCCTGCCCGAGGACGAGACCCTGTGGGATTCCCTGGACGTGATGTTCACCACCCGATCCGGCGGTGTCCGGCGCAACAAGCTGTCCGACTTCGTCCAGATCAACCGCAACGGCAAGATCGCCATGAAACTCGACGATGGCGACTCGATCATCGGGGTCAGCCTCTGCACGGCCGTGGACGACATCCTGCTGACCACGGCTTTGGGCCGTTGCATTCGGTTTGGGGCCAACGATGTCCGGGTGTTCGCCGGACGGGAATCGACGGGCGTCCGGGGCATCCGCTTGTCGGACGACGACAGCGTGATCTCCATGGCGGTGCTCACGGGCATCGACGCCACTCCCGCCGAGCGGGAGGCCTTCATGAAACACGCCACGGCTCAGCGTCAGGCCATGACTGGCGATGAAGCCGAGTTGGGCGCGCCTGTCGCCGAAGCCGATGAGGATGAAGAGGAGGGAGGCGAGGGCGCTGTGACCCTGACACCGGAGCGGATCGCCGAACTTGCCGAGGCGGCGCAGATGGTGCTGACAATCTCCTCTGAAGGATTTGGCAAACGCACCCTGGCCTACGACTATCGCCGCTCAGGCCGAGGCGGCCGTGGACTTCTGGCCCATGACCTTTCTCGCCGGGGCGGCCGGCTCGTGGCGTCTTTCCCCGTTGACGATACCGACGAAATACTGCTCGTCACCGATCAGGGACAATTGATCCGCGTGCCGGTGGCGCAGGTCAGTATCGCCAGACGAAATACCCAGGGCGTGACGATTTTTCGTACCGCCGATAACGAACATGTGGTTTCGGTGGAACGGCTGGAAGGCGAGGCAGGATCGCCGGAAGGAGACGCCCCCGCGGCGGATCCGGAAGAAACCAACGGGGGGAACAGTGAATGACGCGAGTTGGTATCTACCCAGGCACTTTCGACCCGATCCACAATGGCCATCTGGACCTAATCCGGCGTGCTTCAAAGCTCGTGGATCGCCTAGTGATAGGCGTCGCGATCAACAGTGGCAAGGGACCGATGTTCACTCTTGAGGAGCGCGTGGCGATACTCAAGGACGAGACCGCGGCGTTCCACAATGGAGCGGAAATCGTCGTTCATCCCTATGCGGGACTTACCTTGAGCGCCGCGCGTGAAGTCGGCGCCAACGTCATTCTGCGCGGGCTCCGGGCTGTAGCGGATTTCGAGTTCGAGTTTCAGATGACGGCGATGAATCAACAGCTCGACCGCGATATCGAAACAGTTTTCCTGATGGCCGACCCGCGCCACCAGGCACTTGCCTCCAGGCTGATAAAGGAGATCGCCACCCTAGGTGGGGATGTTTCCCTGTTCGTGCCGGAGGGGGTCAAGCAGCGGCTGGCCGAGAAGGTGTTGCCCCGCTGATCCAGCCGTTCAAAGACTTGCGGCCGGAACCTCGCCGGGCTAGGCCCCCGTCGATGAGGATGACGATTCAGCTGCTCACTTTACTCGCCTTGGCCGGAGCGGCTGGCGCGGCGGCCGCTCCTCCCACCGAGGCTGACTGGCGCACTCCCGACCCCCAGAATGTTCTGGTCATCGACACCAGCAAGGGACGGATCTTCGTCGAGCTGAACCCCGTCGCCGCGCCGCTGGCGGTGGCGAGGATCAGCGAACTGACCAGGAAGCACTTCTACGACGGCAGGGCGTTTTTCCGGGTGATTGACGGTTTCATGGATCAGACCGGTGATCCGATGGACAACGGCACGGGTGGCTCGCCGCTTCCTAACCTGCCCGCGGAATTTACTTTTCGTCGTTCGGCCGAAATGGCCTTCACGCCGGTGACGAAGCTTGGTGGTCTTGATGTCGGCTTCATTGGCAGCCTGCCAGTGATCAGCCAAGCCATGGACCTCGGGGCATTGACCGCCGACGGCAAGGTCAAGGCTTATGCCACCTATTGCCCGGGGATTGGCGGCATGGCCCGGGCCGACGCGCCCGACAGCGCCAACAGCCAGTTCTACCTAATGCGCGGGACTAACGACTCTCTAGACCAGAAATACGCCGTCTGGGGTAGGGTGATTTCCGGTATCGATGTCGTCCGTTCGATCAAGACCGGAGAGCCGCCGACGCCGCCGGCCGATACCATGACCACGGTCCGGCTGCTATCCGATATTCCCGACGCCCAGCGTCCCCAGGTCCGGGTGATCAACACCCAGGGCTCATGGTTCAGCGCCATGATCGCCCGCACGAAAACCGAAAAAGTCGTCGATTTCTCCATCTGCGACTTCGACCTTCCCTCTCAAGTCAAGTGAGCGCCATG
>JAYVYH010000114.1:0-2039 GCA_043784385.1 Caulobacteraceae bacterium
CCTTCCAAAGACCCGGCGCCCTGATTATTCTCGGCCTCGCGCCGACCCTCGGGGCGCCCGTCAGGCGGCGGCAGTCTCGCGGCGCTTCGCGCGGATCGCCGCTCCGGTAAGGCCAAGCCCTATCAACATCATCGCCCAGGACGCCGGTTCGGGCACGACCGAGGCGATGGTCGGGCCGTCACCCTCATTGATCAGGCCGTTCTTGGCTGAGGGATCGCCGTTGATGTTGGGCATGAAGCTGTAGCCGCCGTGCTTGAGCTTGCCCTGGCTGCCGATATCAGCACCGCCTACGCCATACAGGTCTACGGATGCACCCGCGAAGTCGAGGGTCAGGCCACCGCCGCCGGCTGAACTGATGATCTCGATGCCGCAAAACAAGCTCGCCGACCCAGAGCAGTTGGGCGGGGCCTTGGGCGATGGTAATAATACAAGCTTAACACCATCTAGGCTGTAGTGAAAATTCGAAATCTCGGTGGGATCGATCACCTTTACCGCGCCGAGGTTAACATAACTGTAGGCGCCGGGCATCAGAAAGGAAAACGAGAACTGCTTAAGCGGCTCGCTGTAGGCTGTCGACGGCGCATTGGCCGCCCAGAACCCCGTGCCGGACACCTTGAACAAAGCCGTCGCACTGGCCGGCGCGGCGGCGAAACCCATCGACAGGGCCGCAAAGGCCGTAAAAATCAACCTTTTGCCGTTCATGCACCACACCTTTAAAGCACCCACTATTCTTGGCCTCTAGCATAGCCGCCGACAAGATGGGCGAAATTGCGCCCCGAAATCGGCCTTTTTCTTAAAATGAGCAATGATTGGGCGAGCCGGCGAAACTTAGTCGCCACCGAACAGGCGGGTCATCGGTTTGACGCCGTTGGCCGTCTCGGCGGCATGTCCCAGATAGGTCTTGATCCCGAAAGCGTCCTCGATCGTCCGCAGCAACGAGTAATGGCTAAAGGGCGTGGGGTCGGCCAGGCCGCGAGGGCCATGATTGGTGATCACGATGGTCGGGATGTGACCACCGCCATAGTTGGAGGGCGCGTCCGGCGTGACGCCGCAACAGCCGGCACGGTCGCCCCCGGAGCCTTCGTCAAAGGTGATGACGATGGCCATATCGCTCGCCGAGCGCCACGCCGGGGTCGCTTGGAGGTCGCTCACGAGTTGGCCGACGACGGCGTCGCCCCGCCGGATCAGCGGCCCGACATGGCTTCCGACACAGTCGTCGGGAACCCGCGCGCCGAACAGGCCGTGCATCTCATTGCACTGGTTGGGAACGATCAGCGCGAAGTTAGGCAGGCGGTTCGCGGCGATATCCGCCTTGAGCTGGTCGAAGCCAACCAGATGTTTGGCGCGATCAGGGTCGTTCTGAACCGAGGCGAAGTTGACGAATCCGGAATGTTTGGAGGCGTAGAGCGCCGTCAGGCGGGTGCCGTCGTCGATCTTGGGATCAGTGGCGATATAGGCCAGGGAGCCCGGCTCGGGCAGGTTCTCGAAGTAGCCCTTCCAGGACAGTCCCACCGCCTTCAACTGGTCGCCCAGATGGGGCGTGGCCACCGTATGATCAGGGTATCCCGGCTGGCCGGCCGCCGGACAGTTGGGGTCCTTCAATCCGGGCTTGCAGTAGAACGCGTCGTCGTCGTGGATGCCGAAGGTGTCGCCACCCAGCAGCGCCAAATAGTTGGCCTCGCTGGGATGAACCTCGCCATAGAATTGCGACGCGTCGCCGTAGGTCCTGGCCAGGCGGGCGATATTGGGTGCGTCGACGCCGCCGACGATCTGGTCGTATTCCTTGTTTTCCTCGACGATGACGAACACGTGGTCGAAGCGCGGCACGCCCTCTAGTTGCGCGCCGCGGGCCCAGGCTCCCGGGTCAAACAGGCTCGTGACAAGCAGCAATCCGGACAGACCCAACCAACGCGTCACGAGGAACTCCTGAAATGCACCGGCCGTCGCCGACTCGTCGGGATTTTATAGCACCGCGATTGTGACAATAGGCCCAGCGCGAGCGCCAATCGCCTTGCGCGCCCGAAACACCCGTCGTATTA
>JAYVYH010000115.1:0-19692 GCA_043784385.1 Caulobacteraceae bacterium
GGCGCCGTCGTAGTGGCGCACCATGGCCGCATCGCCACCACCGCTGGACGCCAAGGCCCCATCGGTGATCTCGACCACGGGCAGGGTGTCGGCGGCGCCGGCCCGGAGCCCCACCAATTCGCTCTGTCCGCCTACCACCCGAAGATCGCCGCCGGCGTTGACACTGGCCTGGACGATGCCAAAGGCGCGCAGTTGCTCTATCGCGCGATCGACGGCGTAGCCCTTGGCGATTCCTCCGAAGTCCAGCCAGACCGGGCGCGTGAAGTGGGCTTCGCATCCAATCTGGCGGACGTCGCGCCAACTACCCATCGGGTCGGCCGCCGGGGCGCGGGGCGGTGGCGGAAGGTCGCCATCGGCGACGGCGCGGGCGCCGACACACGGATCGAAGACGCCGTCCGACCGTTCGGCCAGATCCAGAGCCAGGGCCAGGACCTCGGCCGTTCGGGGATCCAGCCGCACCGTCTCTTTTCCGCCCAACCGATTGAGCCGCGACAGGTCGCTATCCGTGTCGTGGAAGCTCATCAGCCGATGCACCTCGGCGACTTCACGGAACGCGGCGTCGATGGCGGCATTGCCTGCCGCGTCGTCGGCGCGCGCGACGCGCACCACGACCGTCGTTCCAAGCAACGGCTTGGCCCGCTCAAGAAACGCTGGGCGCGAGGACAAGGGCATGGGTGGCGAGCAAGCGGCGCACTCCGTCGGTGACGTGTTTCGACGACAGGGTGGCGCCGGAGATGTTCTGGATGTCCCGTCCAAGCCTTAAGGCCGCGCCGTGCCGCTTACCGGTGAATTGCCCGCGCCACGCGCCGCCGCGGACCTGTCCACCGTAGGCTTCCCGATAGTCCATGATTTCGACACTCTTGACCGCGCCGGCCGCATCGAGCCCCACGGCCAGAGTGATGAACTCGTGCTTGCCCACCACCTCATCGACCATCAGCCAGCCACCGTCCGCCGCTCGCCAGGCCTTCAGCTCCCGGCTCAGCGGGGCCTCGCCGGAATCCTTGCGGATAGCGGTGATCTGGGCGTCGTTCAGCGTGCGAGGGTCGGGCTTCAGCGCCTCGCCCGGAAACATCAGCGCCTGGACCTGTTGAACACTCAGATAGGTTGTTGCATGGACCGCCGCCGGCGCGGCGAGCGCCGCCAAACCCAGCAGAATGAATTCGGTTTTCATCACGCCTCACGCTCAAAAATAGTAGCCGACCTGTATGCGCAGCCGATAGTTCTCGAAGTCGTCGGCATTGCTGACGCCATTGACCACAAACCCCGGGTTGGGATTGGCATGATCCCCGGCGGCCAGCAGCTGGGTCAAGAAGGTGGCGGTGGCGAACATATGCTTGCCGCCATAGTGGATATTGGGACCAAGATGTTAGGCGACATTGGTGCGTCTGCCGGCGTCGAAGGGGTTGAGACCGGCGTATTCGCGTTCGTTGAGGAACTCGAGACCCGCCGACCAGTTGGCGCGAAGCCGGTAGGAGACGACGATGCCAAGATTCACGTCGGTTTTTTCGTCCCAATGCTCGCCAAACTCCTTGCTCGCCGGGTCCGCCTCCAGGTCGCCTTAAAGGCGCCGCCATTCCTGACCGGCGGTGATGTTGCCGGCGACGACCAAGCGATCGTCATAAAAATTCTTCTGCACGATCGCCCGCGATTCCAACTCGCGCGTGCGTGGTCCGATGGTCGGTTCGACATAGAGCGCGATGCCGACAGGCGCCGTGTAGGGGCTGGTCAGCCGATAGAAGCCTTCGACCGAAACGCCTTCCAGGCGTCCGCGCTTAAAGCGCTTGTCGGGTCCGACCGAATAGTCGGCGAAGATTTCCGGCGGCGCGGTCTCGCCGCCAGGGGTGTTATGGAACACATCCGCATAGGCCAGATTCAGATAGGCGGAGCCCTGGAACCGGTCGGTGAGGCCATAGGAGACTTCCGTGCGGGCCTGCCAGACATGGAAATCGCCCTTGCTTCGCCCTTCGCGCAGAGTTGCCCATTGCTCGATCTCCCTCTGACCTTTGGGTAAAGCATCTGTCGTATAGACATAGCCGTACAATGGTTCGTCGGCCGTGGCCTTACCCGGCAGCGCCTCCGCCATCACGCAAGCCGCCAGAATTGTCGTGATCCTCGTCTTCATTGCCGCCCTTGATTGCCGCTCAAGAGGTAATGCGAATTAGTCGCAATATGGCCGGCGGGTCAAGCGCCGTCTGACAAATCAATCTCTGGAGGCTGGGACCGCCTGTCGATCCCGCCCGTCATCCCTTAGGCTGGATCGAGATCAATTCGACTTCGAAGATCAGGGTACTGTTGGGGCCGATCTGATCGCCGGCTCCGGCTTCGCCATAGGCAAGGCTGGGGGGCACGAACAGCCGCCATTTCGATCCGACCGGCATCAGCTGCAGCGCCTCGGTCCAACCCTTGATCACGCCGCCGACAGCGAAGCTGGCCGGTTCGCCACGCCCGTAGGAGCTGTCGAATTCGATGCCGCTAATCACGGTCCCGCGATAGTTGCAGAACACCGTGTCGCCGACTTTGGGCTTGAGACCCGTACCGGCCGTCAGGATTTCGTAATGGAGGCCGCTGGGAAGGCTGACTACGCCCGGCTTGGCGGCGTTGGCTTTCATAAACGCCGAGCCTTCGGTCTTGTTGGCTTCGGCCGCCTGGACCGCCTGCTGATCATGCCGCGCCTGGACGTCGGCCTTGACCTGGGTCAGCACGGCGGCGATCTGTTCTCGGGTCAACAGCGGCTTGCCGCCGGCGATCGCATCGGCGACGCCCCTGGCCAGTATCGCCGGATCGATGGCCACCCCGTCGCGCTTGAGACTGGCGCCGACGTTGAGGCCGACGGCATAGCTGAACTGAGCCTTGGGGTCCTTGAGCGCCTCCGGAATGGCGGGCCGACCCTGTGCCTTGTCCGCTTGCGCCACCGCCTGAGGAGCCACGCCGGCCATCAGGGCGCCAGCCAGAAGCATCGCGAAGGGTTTCATGATTTGCGGTCTCGGATTGGGCGTTGGCGAACGGGCGCCGGCTAGTGCGGGGCCGGTCGGGGTCAATAGCTGGAGCCCTGTCACGGAACCAGCCCCATATCCCATCCCGCGATCGCGATTCTCTCAGCCCCCACACAGATCTCCCGGTCGCGTCGTTGCGTCGCATATGATCGAGCGCGCCGGGCGCGCTACTGTTTGCTTCGGCGACGGGGCGAAGCAAGACGCGGCGCGTGTCATAGCAACGGTCTCGGCACGCGCCCGTCGAACTATCGCAAACGTGGTCGCTACCAGGATCGGGTTCCCATCGTGACACCAACGCCAACCGACGTGCAGATCCTAGCGGTCGCGATTGGCTTTCTGATTTCTGGAACCTTCATGCGGTTCGTCTGGAAATCACCCAAGTCGTCCCCAGCCAAAAAAACGACCCCCGCGCCAGTCTAGTCTTTGAGCCCTTTGCGATCAGCCCTTAGCCTGTCGCCGGTCAGGGCGAAGGGCGGGCAACGATGGACTGGGTGGTCGGCGTCACGGCTATCCCTCGCCCGCCACGCCGGGACCGGCCCTCGACTGGACCTGGGAGGAGGTGCGCTGATGGCGCCAATGGCTGAAGGGCGAGGCGGCCGGGATCATGGATGAGCCGATGCTGCGGGCCTATATGCCAAACGCCACGGGGACCCAGGTCGCGCCGGGGCCCATCCCCGGCCGATGGGTGGGCCAAGCTTCCTGGCCGTCGCCGGACGTGACCAGCCGCCAGTTCCATCTTGGAGGGCGCGGGCTGCACGACACGCCCCAGCAACCTGAAACCGCGAAAGTCGATGGAAGCCGGTTCGTCGGCCCGATACCAACGTCCGGGCTGGGATGTCGCGATCAAGAGCTCGGTGTCGATCCGCGCCGATGCTAGCGCCTATGTGGTCGAGGAACGGCTGGTGGCCAGCTTCAACGGGGAGACTGTTGCCGATGTGAAACACCACGCCACGATAGCTCGTCTATTGGCCTAGCGGTCGCCGACCCCCGCCCTGAAATGCCTTTTTTGGATGGCGGCATCGATTAATTGGGCTTTGTCCAGATGCCTCGCGCGCGGACCCTTACTTCACAGATACGAGCTTTTGAGGGGCGAAAATCAATATGTCACAGCTGAACAGCGATGCGTCGCGCCGACGCATGCGGGCCTCGAACCTGGCCGTTATCCTGCTCTCGGGGGTCGCGGCGACCGCGCTAGTCCACGGCGCCGCTTTCGCCGCCGAAGCGGCCAAGAGCGATGATGCCTCCGCACCCAAGGTCGAGGAGATGATCGTTACCGCCAACCGGTCAGGCGCAGAGCCGCTGCAGGACGTGGCCATGGCGATCTCGGCGGTCAACGCCGAGATCCTGGACCGGGCCGGCCAGCCCAACGTACTGGATCTGACCAAATACGCGCCGTCGCTGACCATCATCCAGGGCGCCCCAGGCTTCAACACCTTCGCCATTCGCGGCCTCACCGCCGTGCCCTACCGAACCAGCGACACCTCCGACCGCTCCCTGGTCGCGGTCTATCTCGACGAGACGCCGATCTCGCTGCAGGGCCAGACGCCGGACCTTAAGGTCTATGACCTGGAGCGTGTCGAAATCCTGGCCGGACCGCAGGGCACGCTCTACGGCGCCGGCTCGATGGCCGGAACCGTGCGGTTCATCACCGCCAAACCCAGCAGCCAATCATTCTTCGGCACGGTCGAAGGCGCCGCTTCGGGCACCGAGCATGGCTCGGTCAATGACAGCTTCCGCGGCATGGTCAATCTGCCCTTGATCAGGGACAAGCTGGCCGTCCGAGCCACCGCCTATCAGGGCGAGGATTCCGGCTTCATCAACGACATCGGCGTGCGCAACAAAAAAGGCGTTAACCTCAACCGCACCACCCAGGCGCGCGTCGCGGTGCGCTGGACACCCGATCCGAAACTGACCGTCGATTTCAGCTATACCTATGAAAAGAGCCACGCCTACGGGCTGGACAGCGGCTTCTCCGGCCTCGCGCCCTACACCATCACCACCAATGGGCCGGAAGGCACACGCGACGACTTCCATCTTTACAATGTCAACTTCGATTACGATCTTGGCTTCGCCGATTTCATATCGAGTTCATCCTATACTTGGCGTCGCATCGGCTTTCAGGCCAGCACCGAGCCCTCGATCGCCTATTTCTACGAATATGGTCGCCCGACCGTCGGACCTGGACCGACCTTTGGACCAGAGCCTCTCTACGGCAATCCCAATACCGGCTATGGCGGCCCACCGGACAACTACAGTCAGGCGCACACCCTGCAGATTCCGGCCGAGCACTACGACATCAGCCAGAAGGTAAAGGACTTCATGCAGGAAGCCCGGTTGGTGTCGAAGAACGACGGACCGATCAAATGGACGGTCGGCGTCTTCTACGAACAGCAGCACCGCAACCTCTATCAGGATATCCCGGTCGCTGGTTTCGACGCGCAGTCCTATGAGAACTATTACTATGGACCATTCAATACACCGAACCACCTATATAACTCACAGACCGTGGATGGCGCCTTCAACCCCAACGATATATTTTCGGGACTGCAAAACCAGAGCGAGCACCAGTTCGCCATTTTCACCGACGACACCTGGCACGCCACCAAGAAGCTCGACCTGACCTTCGGCATTCGATACTTCAGTTTCCACGAAAACTACTATCTGTATCAGGGTGGCACCTACGGCGTCCTCACTGGACCCGGCTCAAACTTCGCCGACCACACCCCGATCACCGAAACCACATCTCTGTCGACCGATGGCTTCAACCCGCGTTTCAATGTGTCATATCACGTCAACGACGATCTTATGGTCTATGCGGAGGCCGCGAAGGGTTTCCGCTATGGCGGAGCCAACCAGCCGATTCCCCCGTCCTATAAGGCCGCGGGCGAAACCTGCGCCCAGGATCTGATGAACTATGGATTTACCTCTGCGCCGCAGACTTTCGGGCCGGACTCGCTGTGGAGCTATTCGGTTGGCGAAAAAGGCAAGTTCGCTGGTGGCCGGGTAACGGTTAATGCCGATGCCTATTGGGTAGACTGGTCCAACGTCCAGACCCGCCTGCTGCTGAACTGTTCCTACTTTTTCACTAATAACAAAGGTGAGATTCAAAGCCGGGGTGTCGAACTGAACTCGACCTGGCGCGTGAACCGGGAATTCACGCTCAGCGGGAACCTTGCCTATAATGATTCCCGGGCCAAGGGCGACATCGCCACGGTCGGCGCCTTCAAGGGTGACAAGTCTCCCTATTCGCCGCGCTGGGTTGCGGGAATAAACGGCTACTACGACCGGCCGATCGGCAATGGAACGCTGCACGTTCAGGTCAGCTATCAATATCGCGGCGACGAGGACACCACCTTCAATCCGATAGCCACCACAATCTGCATCAAGATGGCAGACGGAACGCTCTCGCCGGCGAACTGCACGGCCGCGGGCCAATTGGTGCAAAATCTCAAGGCCTACACACTGGACGCGGGCGGCCATCGGGTCGTCAATGGCCACAACCAGGGCTTTGCGGTTATCCCGGCGTCCAACGATGTCAGTGCCGCCCTGACCTATGATATCGGCCGCTACGAGATCGGCATTTTCGGCAACAACCTCGTCGATGGCGTCAAGATCACCAACATCGGCAAGGAGCTCGGCTATGTCGGCACCGACCAGGCCGGCGACCGCAATACTTATGCCCGGCCGCGAACCGTCGGCGGCCGGGTCAAAGTAAAGTTCTGATATCCCCGTGCGGGATCGGACATCGAAAGGTGATGGCAAAATGGGTGGCCCCGATGTCGGGGGCTTGCCTGGCGGCTTTTGGAGGCCTCACCAGGGCAATCTGGCCGACATCACGAGGTTCACCTCGTCTCTGTCGATCACCGAATCGGCGCCGGGCCAGAACAAGTTCGACATGCGCGGCCTTTCAACCGGCGGCTATGCGATCTCCGACACCTCGGACCGATCCCTGGTGGCGGTCTACCTCGATGACACCCCGATCTCCGTCCAGGGCCAGACGCCTGACCTGAGGATCTACGACCTGGACCGGGTCGAGGTGCTGCGCGCTCCGCAGCATACTCTCTATGGCGCGGGCTCCACGGCCGGCGCCATCCGCTTCATCACCGCCAAACCCAGCAGCAAATCCTTTTTCGGAACCCTGGAGGTCACTGGCGCCGAGCATGGTTCACTCAGCGATAGCTTCCGGGGCATGGTCAATCTGCCTCTGGTCGCCGACAAGCTAGCCCTACGCGCCACCTTCTATCAGGGCGAGGACGGCGGCTTCATCGACAACATCGGCGGACGCCAAAAGACCCACGCCAACCTCAACTTCAGCACCCAAGCCCGGGTGGCGTTGCGCTGGACGCCCAGCGACAACCTTACCGTCGATTTCAGCAACACCCATGAAAAGAGCCGGGCCTATGGCCTCAATCAGGGCTTCACCGGCCTCGCCCCCTACACCATCTCCACAAATGGTCCGGAGGCCACCCGGGACGACTTCAGCTTCTATGCCCTGAACTGGGACTATGACCTGGGCTTTGCCGATCTGGTGTCGGCCAGCTCCTACACTTGGCCCCGAGTCGGTTACCAAGCCAGTATCGAGCCGACCATCGGCTATTTCTTCGCGGATAATTGGGGCTCGGCCCCAGCGCCAACAGCTATTCCCTGTTCGAGCCGCCGGCCAGTTATGGCCAGCACATCGCCAACATCCTGCCACCCGAATATTTCCAGATCACCCAGAAAGTTCAGGACTATATGCAGGAGGGACGGCTGGTCTCCAAGGATGGCGAGCCAGTCAATTGGACGGTCGGCGCATTGTATGAGCACCAGACGCGAAACCTGTATCAGGACATCCCGACACCAGGCTTCGACACTCTGTCCTGTGAGAACCTTTACGCCCAGAACGGCTTCATACCGCCGTTCAAAACGCCCGATGACCTCTACAACACCAAAACGGTCGACGGCGCTTTCAACCCCAACGACATCTATTCTGGATTGCAGGACGAATCCGAGCACCAGATTGCCATCTTCGCCGATGACACACGGCACGTCACCCGCAGGCTCGATCAAAAGCCGCGGGGTGGAATTCCAGTCCACGCTCCGCCTCACGCCCGAGCTCACCCTGACCGGCAGCGCCTCCTACAACGACTCCCGGGCCAATGGGAATATCGCTACCGCCGGCGCCTACCAGGCCGGTGACCGGGTCACCTGTGCGCGCCCGCGTACTACGGGCCTGCGCCTGAAAGTTGAATTCTGACCGCGCGCCGTTTCGCTTTCGCCACCGCCATCGCCGCTGGCTTGGCGATTCAGGTCGCGCCCGCGGTCGCCGCCCCGCCCAGTGTTCCGGCAATCGACGCGCCCCAGCTCGCCGCCCTGGGGCCTTATACCGTCGGCTTCGACTGCCTGACCCTCGTTCAGCCCGATCAACCGGACGTCCTCGCCTATGACCCGGCCACCAGAACCATGCCGGCCCGCGACCGGGTCCTGCCCGTCGATGTCTGGTACCCCTCGCAGGGTACGCCGGGCACCGCGCCTGTTGTCTATTCCGGCGCTCTGACCGGCGAGGACGGCAAGGATACGCCCTTCACCACGCCGGGTGTCGCCGTCGGCGGTGCACGGGCGGTACGGGGTTCGTTTCCTCTGGTCATCCTTGCTCACGGCTATGGCGGCACGCCGGCGGCCATGACCTGGCTAGCCGAGAACCTCGCCTCCAAGGGCTACGTCGTGGTGGGTCCACACTTCCACGATCCCGCTTACGGCGATTTAGGCGGGCTGGTTGGTCCCCTGTCTCGCCGACCCCTGGATATCGCCTTCGTGGCCGCCCAGTCGCAAGCGCTCGCCCGGGCCAAGTCTGGTCCGTTCGCCGGGGCCGATCCCGCCAGCGTCGTGTTGATCGGCTATTCCATGGGCGGCTATGGCGTTCTGACCGCGGCGGGCGCGGCGCTGTCGCCGGCCCTGGCGGCCGCCACCCACGGAGCGCTGGCGCCCTATGTCGCCGGCGCGGCCCTGGCGGACGCCCTGAAGGTGAGCGCCATAAAGGCCGTCGTCGCCATCTCCCCGGCTGGACTGTTCGGCGCCGGCGAAGCCTGGGGTGTCGAGGGCATGGCGGGCGTCACCGCCCCGACCCTATTCATCGTCGGCGGCCAGGACCATCTGGTGGGTTACGATCCGGGGGTAAAGACCCTGTGGAGCCAGGAGATCAACGCCCCGCGCTATCTGCTGACTTTTGAAAACGGTGGTCATTCGATCGGCATGAACCCCGCGCCGGACACCATGCGTGGACGCCTGTGGGATCTGGACTGGTGGGAGGATCCGGTCTGGCGCAAAGAGCGGGTTATCGGGATCGAACTGCACTTCATCACCGCGTTTCTCGATCGTTATGTGAGGGGCGATCCGGCCGCGAACGCCTATCTCGACGTTCCCTCGCCGGTCTCCAACAACGGCGCCTGGCCCGCCGAACCCGGCCAGTCCTACGCCGCCTTAAGCCCCGGCGTCCCGCCCAGCACGATCTGGAAAGGCTTTCAGAGGGCCCATTCGGCGGGACTGGAGCTGCGCTTTGCGCCAGGGAAGTAAGCTCGAACCCAACGGGTCAGCGGCGAGTAGCGAAGAACAGCCCCTGCCCATCGAGAAGATCGGCTCGAAGCAGCCGAGGATGAGGCGTCTGGCGTCGAACGGCGGATCACCGGCCGTATCCATGCGCTCGTCCTGGTGCATCTTTTCTTCGGCGCCTTCAAAGCTCACCTTGTCAGGCCAGATCTGCCAGGTGAAGACGATCTTCTCGCCGTCGTTCGCGGCGACCGCGCGGCGGAAGTCGGTCTGTTTGCCGTCGGGAACGTAGTCGTCCCGGCACTCGACGATCTCCAGGCATCCATAGTCTTTGAAGAATTGCGCGCCATTCTCGGCCCACTTTTTCTAGGCCTCCATCTGGCTCCCCGGCACGGGGATCACCAGGTCGGCGACATACGTGGTTCAGGCTCCTTCGGATTGGAGGCGCAACCAGATGTCCCGGTAGGCGTCGCTATGAGGTCGCTCAGCGCTTCGGTGTTCACCTGTCGCGTCCAGCGGAGCTTGACGTGCCGCATGCGTTTGCCGGCGCCTTCCAGAAGGCCGGCCGGGTCGTCGAGCGCCGCCCCGTGGAAGAAGCCGACATTCACATGGGCGCTGAAGGCGTCGACACAGCCGAACGCGGCGTCTTCCAGACATGCAGTGGGATGGCCATCGTGCAGAAGCTCGCGAACGTCCGGCCCGCACGCGCGCATCCGTTCAAACCATGGCTCGGTGACAAGCCGCAACTCATCGCCCGGCCTGGAAAACCAAGCGTCAACGTCGGGGTCTCGCCGAACGGCGTTCGGAAAGCGGAAGAGAATGCTCACCAGACCAGATTGCCAGCTTCGCTGATGATGTCCAACCGCCGATCAGTCGCTATTCCGTCGTCGGTTCCAGAGCTCGCGTGCGCTCCTGGAACCGGCCGATCAGCCAGGACCTGAACAGCGAGACTACCGGGTCGGATAGATCCTCGGCATGGATTTTCAGGTAGTAGCCGTAGCCCTCCTCGAACAGATAGTCGTAAGGCGCCACCAGCCGGCCGGCCTTAATCTCGTCCTCGAACATGTCCGCGTCGGCCAGGGCCACGCCGCCGCCGGACATGGCGTATTGCACCGCCGAGATGGCTGTGTCGAAGGCCAGGCCGCGGTCCGGAACGCGCTCGGCGCCCTCGCCGACACCGCACTGGCGCATGAAATTCGCCCACAGCAGGCCCCGCGGCTGGCCGTCCAGCTTCACGTGCAGCAGCTCGTTGGCGGCGATGAACTCGGCCAGCGAAAGACCGGCCGCCGCCTTGGCCAGCTCCGGCGCGCAGACCGGCGTCACCCGCACCATCCACAGCAGATCGGTGATCTTGTCATCGACGTTGGGCCGGTCATAGACCACCGCCACGTCCAGTTCGGCCGCCGGCAGGCCGGTGACATGCGAACTCGACACATCGATCAGGATATCCGGAAACTCCCGGCGAAAGTCCCGCAGCATCGGCAGGGCCAGATGATTGAACAGCGAAGGCGGCATATGCACTCGCAAGGTTTGGCCCGAACCCTCGCCGTCGCGGATCAGGTTCAGCACCTGTTCGAGCCGATCCAGGCATTTGCGCACCACCGGCAGCAGGATCGCTCCCTCCTCGGTCAGCACCAGATGCTGCGGCCGGCGCTCCAGCAGCTTCTTGCCGAGCAGTTCCTCGAGGCTGATTACATGCCGGCTCAGCGCACTCTGCGATACGTGCAGGGCCTGAGCGCCAACAGTGAAGCTCAGATACTGGCCCACCGCGTCAAAGGCGCGCAGGGCGTTGAGCGGCAGCCAGGGTCGGTTGATCGCCACGCCGATCCTTCCTTCAAGGAGCTAAAAATACAGGGGTAAACGGAATAGCGTCATGAGGAAATGCGATTGTCGGCGCGCGCGCGGCCCGTGCGATCGTAACAGCGTGGAAAGGATCTTTTGATGGTCGACTTCACCGTAATGGCGCGGCTACTGGACGAGCGCAAGCCCGGCTACAGCCTGGCCCAGGGGCTCTACAACAGCCAGGACGCCTTCGACTTTGACATGGCGGCGATCTTTGGCCGGTCGTGGCTGATGGTCGGCTTCGATGTCGAGCTGCCCCGGGCCGGATCGTGGATGTCCGTTCCGATCGGGCCGTGGCCGGTGATCGTAACCCGGGACAGGAACGGCGACCTGAACGCCTTCCACAACAGCTGCCGCCACCGGGGCTCCCAGATCTGCAAGCCCGGCAAGGGCTTCGCGGCCCGCTTGGTCTGCCCCTACCATCGCTGGACCTACGAGATGTCGGGTGAACTGGTTCACGCCGCCCGCATGCCCGATACCTTCGACCGGTCCGAGCACGGCCTGATCCCGGTGCGCGTCGAAAGCGTCGGCGGGGTTTTGTACCTCTGTTTGGCCGACGACCCGCCCGATATTGGCGATTTCCGGCGCCAGATCGAGCCGATGCTCGCGCCGCACCATCTGAAGGACGCCAAGCTCGCATTCGAAAGCACCCTAGTCGAACGGGGCAACTGGAAACTGGTGATGGAAAACGCGCGCGAATGCTATCACTGCGCGCTGTCGCACCCAGAGTTGGCCCAGAGTTTTCCGGTCGGCGCTTCGGCCCACTTCGACTACGGCGAGGATCGCCGCCAAGCGGAGTTCGCCGCCCGCATCGCCAGGGCGGGCCTGAGCGTCGGGCCGATCGAGGGCGACTGGTGGCAAGCCATGCGCTTCATCCTCAACCAAGGCTTCAAGTCGATGACCATGGATGGCGACTTCGGGGTCAAGAAGTTGATGTGCGACATCCTGGACGGCGATATCGGCTCGCTGCGCTGGTCGATCGAGCCGCACGGCTTTGCCCACGCCACCGCGGACCAAGTGCTGATGTTCCAAACCATGCCCCTGGCCCCACGCCAGTCGGTGGTCACCGCCAAGTGGCTGGTGCACAAGGACGCGGTGGAAGGGGTCGACTACAGTCTCGATCACCTGACTGAACTGTGGACGCGCACCAATCTCCAGGACCGCGAACTGGTCGAGAACAACCAGGTCGGGGTCGATTCGCCAGGCTATCGGCCTGGCCCCTATTGCCCCGACGCCGAGGCCTTGGCCATTCGGTTCGTCGATTGGTATTGCGCCACGGCGCGGGACTATCTCGATGGCCAGGGCGTAGGACGGACAGCGCCGCAACAAGGGCTGCGCAGTGTCGGCTGACCATCCGGGCCACGGCCTACATCCAGACACCCTGGCGGTCGGCCATGGCTATGACCCCGCCGACGCCTGGGGCGCGGCCAAGCCGCCGATCGTTCTGACCTCCACCTTCGTCTATCCCAGCGCCCAGGCCGCCAAGGACTTCCACCGCGCGTTCTTCGACGGCGCCACCGAGGGCGAGCACGGCGGGCTGATCCCCGACGGGTTCATCTACTCGCGCCTCGGCCATCCGAACCTGTCGATGGTCGAAGCGCGGATGGCGGCCCTCGACCGGGCGGAGGATACGGCCGGGTTCAACAGCGGCATGTCGGCAATCTCCACCCTGGCCCTGGCTTTTCTGCGGCCGGGCGACAGCATGGTCTACAGCCGGCCGATCTATTCGGGCTCCGACAACCTGCTCAATACGGTGATAGCGCCCAATTTCGGCGTCCACGTCGAAGGGGTGATCGACGCCTGCGACGAGGCCGCCGTCCGCGCCGCCGCCGAGGCCGCGGTGGCGCGGGGGCCGGTCGCGCTATTCATGATGGAGAGCCCCGCCAATCCCACCGCCGCCATCGTCGACATCGCCCTGGTCCGCCAGATCGCTGACGAGATCGGCGCTCGCCAGGGACGGCGGCCGCTTGTTTCGGTCGACAACACTTTCCTGGGACCGTTACTGCAGAATCCCCTGGAGCACGGCGCCGACCTTACGGTGACCTCCCTGACCAAATACTGCGGGGGCCACAGTGACCTGCTGGCTGGCTCGGTCAGCGGCTCGGCCGAACTGATCGGGCGGATCAAGGCGCTGAGGATGATCCTGGGCAACCATATGGAACCGTTCACCGCCTGGCTGATGCTGCGCTCGATCGAGAGTCTGGCCGTGCGGACGCAGCGTGCCTGCTCCAACGCCCTGGCAGTCGCGAAGTTTCTGAAGGGTCACCCCAAGGTCGCCAAGGTCACTTACCTGGGCCTTCTCGCCGAGGGCTCGGCCGCCCGGGCCGTCTATGAGCGTCAATGCGGCGGGGCGGGCTCGACCTTCTCTTTCGCTCTGCATGGCGGTGAGGATGAGGCGTTCCGCTTCCTCGATCAGCTGAAGATCCTCAAGCTGGCCGTCAGTCTTGGCGGGTCAGAGACCCTGATCTGCCACCCGGCCACCACCACCCACTACAACATCCCGCGTGAGCGGCGGGAGGCCAGCGGCATTACCGACGGCACGATGCGCCTGTCGGTCGGGCTCGAGCACCCGGGCGACCTGATCGCCGAAATGGCTCGCGGCCTGGAGGCAGTGTGACGCTCATGACCCAACGCGGTTTCGATCCCAAAGCCCAGGCGGGCAAGGTCCCCGCCCCCGAACGCCGGGTCGAGGTGCTGGTGATCGGCGCCGGGCCAGCCGGCGTCGCCGCAGCTTTGGAAGCTCGGGCGGACGGCGCGGAAGTACTGCTGATCGACGAAAACCCGGTTTCCGCCGCCCTGATGGGCCTGGACGTGCCGCTCTACTACGGTGGCCGCTACACCGGCGCGGTCCAGTCCAAGGCGCGGATGATGGAGCGGGTGTTCGCCGCCAATCCGGCCCTGGAGACCGCCTTCGAGGCTGGGGTGGAGATCGAACTAGGCGTCTATTGCTGGGGCGCCTGGGTCCCGGGCCATGGCCTCGCGTCCCTGCCCGAACCGCTGGCGGGCCTCGCCGACGAACAGCGTTCGTGGATGGTCGGCTTCCAGCGCATGGTCGTCGCCACCGGCGCGCGCGACGTGGCGTTTTCGTTCAAGGGCTGGGACCAGCCGGGGGTCATGGGCGCCGCGGGCCTGCGCGTCCTGCTGAACACTTACGACGCCTTCGCCGGCCGGCGTCTAGCAATCCTCGGTTCGGGGGAGCTGGCCTTACAGATTGCGCGCCTGGCGTTGGACCGGGGCCTGGAAGTCGCCGCGCTGGTCGAGGTCGAGGACACCGTTCAGGGGGCTGCCGACCTGCTCATTCCCGGCGTCGAGATCCTGACCGGCCACGCCCCCATCCACGCAGCCGGCGGCGTGGATGGGGTGGAGCGCCTGACCGTGCTCGATCTGGCGACCGGCATGGAGCGAACGCTGGACTGCGACACCGTCGTCCAGGCGATCAGCCTGACGCCGGCCATTGAGCTGTTGGACGTCCTGGGCGCCGACCTGGCCATGCAGCCGGCCCTGGGCGGCCATGCGCCGGTCAGCCCCGACGGCGTCTCCACCAGCCTGCCGCAGGTCCGGATCGCTGGTGACGTGGCCAGGGTCGCCAACGCCGGAGCCGTCGACCTCGTCGCCTATCAACAGACCTGGATGCGCGCCCTGATGGCCACGACGGACGAAACCGTGATCGTCTGCCAGTGCGAAGAAGTCACCCGCGAGACTCTGCTGGCCGTGCGCCAGCCCGCCTATCTGGGTCCGCCGTCTCCGGGCATGGCTGGCCGCGACCTCGGCCGCCTGCTGGACGACGGCCCGGCCAACCAGGACCAGATCAAGCGCCTGACCCGCGCCTGCATGGGTCCCTGCCAGGCCCGCCGATGCCGCGAGCAGGTGGCGCTGATCCTGGCCTGCGCCTCCAACGAACCCGCTTCGCGCGTCCCGCTGGCCGGCTACCGCGCACCGGTCCGCCCGCTGCCGCTGTCGGTCCTGGCCGCCTGGGATGAAGACCAGCTGATGGCCAGCCACTGGGACGTCTGGTTCGGCATCAAGGGCCAGTGGACCCCCTACGCCGATATCGGTACCGACAGGGAGGCTCTCTACGATGGCCTGTTTGGCGGAGACATGCACCTGTGAGCAGCTTTTCCGTCAAGGGCGCCTCGGTGATTGTCATCGGTGGCGGCGTTACCGGCCTGTCGGCCGCTTGGTGGCTGGCGCGCTCGGGCGTCGACGTCTTGGTGCTCGACAAAGGCATCGTCGGTTGGGAGGCGTCGGGCCGCAACGGTGGCGGCGCCTCGCACTACCACAGCCCGCTGTTTCATGAGGAACAGCGCCTGTGGCCGCTGATGGACGAGATGCTCGGGTATTCGACCGAATACCGGCGCGAGCGGGTCGTGTTCGCCACCACGCCCCTCCATCACGAACAGTACCAGCGTATGGCCCGGATGTGCCGCGACATCGGCTACCGCGTCGATGACCTGGACCCCGCCCAGGTGCGCGATTTCGTGTCCCTGGCCGGTGATAATGTGGTCAGCGGCATCCATCTGCGCTTCGGTGGCCAAGCCAATCCGCAGCGGACCGTTCAAGCCTACGCCTGGGCGATCCAGGATCTCGGCGGCCGCATTCTGCAGTACGCGCCGGCGACACGCATCGTCACGGCCGGCGGCGGGGTGATCGGCGTCGAAACGCCCAAGGGAACCTTCGCCTGTGATCATCTCGTGGTCGCCGCTGGCCCCCAGAGCGAGGCCCTGCTGGCCCAGGTCGGCGCGCGTCTTCCCCTGGCGTCGGGGCGCGCCGAGATGATCGTCACCGAGCCCGCGCCATTGATGCCGGTGGGCGGCGCCGACGGCAACGGCCTCTACGGCCGCCAGACCCTGCGCGGCAACCTGGCCTATGGCGGCGGCCCACACGAGTGGATGGAGGTTGGTCCAGACGGTCCCGCGCGGCGGCCGTCGACCCCACTGCTGCGTAACCTCTCCCGCCGTGTTGCGGAACTCTTGCCCAAGGCCGCCCACCTACGGGTGATCCGAAGCTGGGCCGGAGTGGTCGAAAACACCCCCGACGGCCGCCCGGTGATCGACCGCCTCGACGATCCGAGCAACTTGACCGTAGCCACCATGAGCGGCGTCGGCTTCGGTCTCTCCCCGGCCACAGGCCACGCGATCCGCGACTTGGTGCTCGATGGACGGTGTTCATTTGTCGACCTCGAGAAGCTATCGATCAAGCGCTTCGAGGACTTGCCCGACGACTGGCGCGAGACGAACGGCTGGGTTCCCACGACGCACGAGGCTGGAGCGTCAGCGTTCGCGGGCTGAAGGCGGAGGGGGCTTTCCTGTGCCCTCGGGCTCCCCAATATGTACTGTCGATGTATATCCAACACCTTGCCGCCATGACCGACACCGCCGCCGCCAAGATCTTCATGCACGGCCGCAACTAGGCTGTCAGGTTGCCACCCGTCTTTCGTCTGCCCGGAGACCGGGTGCATCGCGTTTGGCGCGGAGTGTTGCTGGGGCCAATGGCCGCCGACGTTGGGATCTGGTTCGCTGAACTCGATCGGTTTGGCTCCACGCCCTTTATGGGGGAGGGCCGAAACCAGCCGCCCATGCCTGAGGCCGACTACCTGTTTGAATGATGGTTCTGCTCGACACCAATGCGGTGATCGCGATCCTGGATAGCCGCCCACCCCTCGTTCGCGACCGCCTGCGCGCGCCCTGTCCACTGAGGCCGCGATCGGCGTTTTTCCGTGGCCGTTTATGAACTCTGGCACGGCGTGGCGCGAAGCCAGCGTCGGAGCGAAAACGCCGAACGGTGAAGAGTGTTTCTCTCGGGCGACATTGACGTCATCGTGCTCGACGACGGCGACGCCGAGAAGGCTGGAGACCTGCGCGCCCAATTGGAGGCCGCCGGAACCCCGATCGGCCCATACGATCTGTTGATCTTGGCACAGGCCGTCAGGCTTAGCGCGACACTAGTCACTGCGAATGTCTCCGAGTTCGCCCGCGTTCCCGGCCCCCGTGCCCAATCCGCCGTCCGATGAAGAAGCTAGTCCACTCGGCCCGCCAGATGCCGTTCGACGCCTCGAGGGGGGGGCTCGAGCGGGCGCATGCGCTTGGGTTCGCTATCGCCGCGCCAAGCCGGGGACCGGCCTGCGGCTATTCCTCTATACGCCTCGGTGCGTCTACGAGGACGGCTGGGACGAGTTCACGCTTCTGGCCCGAGGCCTGATCGTCGATCAGACCGCCGGGCGGATCGTGGCCACGCCGTTTACGAAGTTCTTCAATCTGGGCGAACGCCAGGGCGATGCCTCCGATCTTGCCTTCGAGGCCTATGAGAAGCTAGACGGTAGACTAATCATCGTCTTTCACCACGACGGCCGCTGGCAGGCCGCCACCAACGGCGCCTTTGACTCCGCCCAGGCCGTCTGGGCTCAGGCATGGCTCTACAGCGTCGATCTGTCGGCCGTGACACCAGGAACCACCTATCTGTTCGAAGCCGCCACCCCTGAGAACCGCATCGTCGTTCGCTACGACGAGCCAGCGCTGATCATGCTGGCCGCCTTCACGCCGGACGGGCGGGAGCTGTCATTCGGTGAGGTGCTGCGGGCCGGTGAAGCGCTTGGGTGGCGCGCGGCCGGGCGCCGGGCGTTCGCGGCCCCGGCCGAAATGACACGCCCCGCCGCGGTCGGCAAGGACCAGGAGGGTTTCGTAGTCCGCTTCAGCAATGGCCTGAGGCTGAAGCTCAAGGGCGCCGAATACCGGCGAATTCACGTCCCGATCTCGCGCTGCACGCCGATGGCGATCTGGGAGGCACTGAACGCCGGCGAGGACCCGGACGCGATCCGCTGTGATCTGCCCAAGGAGCTCTGGGGCGACTTCGACGACATTGTCTCGCGGCTCAGGGCCATCGGCGCCGCGATCGCGAGGCCCGTCGAAGAAGTGGCCGCTTCAGTCGCTGATCTCTCGGACAAGGACCTCGGCCTCGCCCCGGCCAGCATACCCAAGGAGATGCGGCCCTATCTGTTCGGTTTCCGCAAGGCCGAGGCTATAGAAGGCCGGGCGCGGGACAGCGCAATGCACTCGATTCGGCCGGCCGCGAACGTCTTGCCCTGATACCGGGCTTCCTTCGCCAAGGGGTGGGCCTTGGAGGACGCCACGTCCTGGCAGCACATCAAAACCCGGCGGCGGGTCTTAACGGCGCGCGTTTTTCCAGCCGGACCGTCCGCCAGTCGCGCCGCGCCCCCTCCGTGGTCGCAGTGATCCAGTGGCCGTCGACATCAACCCGAAGGTCGCGCGAGGCGCCGCGCGCCTCCGGCCGAAGATCCACGCGTAGCGCCGGAGCGAAGGGCGGTTTTTCACCTTCCTCGCCGCCCGGGACGAACCAGGCGTGGCGCCACGGTGTTCCGCCTCGGCCAAGCTTGAGATCGACAATGTCGAACGGGCCATCGAGTTCCAGGTCGACCCACCGCCTCGCTTCGGTCCAGTCGGCGCCGCGGCCCGGTGTCTCGCCCGAGTCGCTCCGAACCGCGGCGCGTTCGCGAAACCTGTGCGAGCCGACGAAGGTCCCGCGCCAGACCAGGCCTGTACCTGAATCCATGAACCATAACCGCCCACCCAGGTGATCGTGCGCCCAGCGCTCCCACGCCCGGGCGTGATAGCGCTCGATCCATATGGTCCCCCGGAACGGCAGGGTCTGGACGGCCGGGAAACGTCCGAAATCGAGCAGTCGCAGCCAGAGCGCCGCGACACCCACCGCCTGATAGCTCGCGGTCCTAGCTTCGATCATCTCGGCGGTCAGATCGCTGGCCTGCACCTCAATGGCGACACGCGCCTCGGGTCTCTTTGGCGGCCAAGTCAGCACATCGATTCGCCGGTCGCCGCCCTCTCCAGCCAGAGGCGCCTCCAGTTCGACCGACAGGCCGCGCCGGCGGAGCGCCTCGGCGACCACGCGCTGAGCGGTCAGATGGGCCAGCGACATCCGGGCGCCGAATGCGCAGCTGGCGTCGGGCCGGTGGGCGAAGTGGGCGATCCGGGTCTGGCCGGACTTGAAGATCACCGGCGCGCCGCAGGTGCGGCAGACATAGGCCTCGTCCCGCCGCGCCGAAACGGCCTCGACATAAGCCTCGCCCGTGCCCCAGGCGGTCAGCACGTGACCCGACAGGTTATCAACGTGGCAGGGGACGGAGAGGGTATGAACTTCGTCATCTTCTACGTCAGCTAACCCGAATGCGGCGCAGTGTCGCGGTCCCCGCCAAATTGCTGGCCTAGGTTCTGTTGACGAAGTGCCTAACCCATAGTCGGATGGATGCGACGAGAATGAAGCCAAGGTAGCTGTCGGCGGTCTTATCGTAGCGGGTGGCCAG
>JAYVYH010000116.1:0-3083 GCA_043784385.1 Caulobacteraceae bacterium
GATGCGGTTGGTGAACGGACCCAGGCCCAGGGCGTCGGTGCCGATGAACATCTCGCCCTGACCCTCGCCGACCACCAGCGGGCTGCCGCGCCGGGCGCCCATCACCAGCGCGTCCTCACCTTGGACCAGAACCGCGAGGGCATAGGCGCCCGTAAGCTGGTCGAGCGCCGCTTTGAAGGCCGCGACAGGCTCCACTCCCAGGGTCAGTTCGCGGTCGATGAGATGCGCGACCACTTCGGTGTCGGTGTCGCTTTCGAAACGCCGGCCCTCAGCGATCAGGGCGGCCTTTAGCGTCGCGAAATTCTCGATGATGCCGTTATGAACCACCGCCACCCGGCCGGCTAATTGAGGGTGGGCGTTGCGGACGCTTGGAGCGCCGTGGGTCGCCCAGCGGGTGTGGCCAATCCCAACCGTGGCGTTCAGGGGGTCATCGACCAGCAGCGCCTCCAGATTGCGCAGCTTGCCTTCGGCGCGGCGCCGCTCTATCCGCCCATCCACCACCCCGGCGATCCCGGCGGAGTCGTAACCGCGGTATTCGAGGCGCCTGAGACTTTCCACCAGGCGCGCCGAGACCGGAGCCAAGCCGACGATGCCGATGATGCCGCACATGTTTCTGCTCTATCCCTTAAGTGTTCGTAATTAGTGAAACGACTTGCGACCTGGTCATCGCGCGTTCAGGCTAACGGCGCCATGGGTGTAGCCGCCTCCATTTTGGGGACGAGCGTAAATCTTGGTTTCGCTTCATTTCGGCAAGGCAGTACATCGGCACGATGAACAAGCGTAGCTATTTCGGCACCGACGGTATCCGCGGCCAGGCCAATCAGTTTCCGATGACCGCAGAGGTCGCCCTGCGGGTCGGCATGGCGGCGGGCAAGCTGTTCCGCAACGGCGGTGATCGGCGCCATCTGGTGGTGATCGGCAAGGACACCCGGCTGTCGGGTTATATGATCGAACCGGCCCTGGTGGCGGGTTTCGCCAGCGTCGGCATGGACGTGCGGCTGTTCGGCCCGTTGCCGACGCCGGCGGTGGCGATGATGACCCGCTCGATGCGCGCCGACCTGGGGGTGATGATCTCGGCTTCGCACAACGACTTCGCCGACAACGGCATCAAGCTTTTCGGCCCCGACGGCTACAAGCTGTCGGACGAGATGGAAGTGAAGATCGAGACCCTGATGGACGAAGGTCTGCAGGAGGGCCTGGCCGGTCCCAAGGACCTCGGCCGGGTGGTGCGCATGGACGAGGCCCAGGCCCGCTATGTGGAGATCGCCAAGGCCACATTGCCCCGGACATTGAGCCTGGTGGGCTTGCGGGTGGTGATCGATTGCGCCAACGGCGCCGCCTACAAGGTCGCGCCGACCGCGCTCTATGAACTGGGCGCCGAGGTGATCCAGGTCGGCGTCGGCCCCAACGGCTACAACATCAACGAGGAATGCGGTTCCACCTACCCGGCGACCATGGCCCGGGCGGTGAAGGAATATCGCGCCGATATCGGCCTGGCCCTCGACGGCGATGCCGACCGGCTGGTGATCTGCGACGAGAAGGGCCAAGTGATCGATGGCGACCAGATCATGGCCCTGATCGCCTCGGCCTGGGCGGCCCAGGACCGTCTCAAGGGCGGCGGCGTGGTGGCTACGGTGATGTCGAACCTGGGGTTCGAGCGCCTGCTGGGCGAACGTGGCCTGAAGCTGGAGCGCACGGCGGTCGGCGACCGCTATGTGATGCAACGGATGCGCGAGGGCGGCTTTAACCTGGGCGGGGAAGCGTCGGGCCACATCATCCTGTCGGACTATTCGACCACCGGCGACGGCCTGATCGCCGGGTTGCAGGTGCTGGCGGAAATGGTCCGCACCGGCCGCAAGATGAGCGAGCTGGCTCGGCAGTTCGAACCGGTGCCCCAAAAACTGGAAAATGTCCGCTTTGTCGCCGGCAAGCCGCTGGAAAGCGAGACGGTGATCGCCGCCATCGCCGAGGGCGAGGCGCGCCTCAACGGTTCCGGCCGGGTGCTGGTCCGCGCCTCCGGCACCGAACGCCTGATCAGGGTGATGGCCGAGGGCGATGACGAAAAGCTGGTGGGCCAGGTGGTCGGCCAGATCGCCGGGGCGGTGCGGGCGGCGGCGCAGGCGGCATAAGCCGAACTTTTGAGGTTGCCCGCGCCCCTCATTCCAGGGGGCTTGGATTGTCGGGCTCGCCGTTGGGAAACAGCGCCTTTCGGCTGGGCGTATTGAAGATCGACCACGACCACTGCTGAGGCTGACCCTCGTCGATCCAGTCGTCTCCGACTCAGCGGCTCCAGTCCAGCGAAAGGCCAAGATCCTCGCAGAGCCGGTCAACCGTCTCGCGCAAGGGGCGGTCATCGAAATCGAAATACCCGTAGTATTCGTCGAGCCGTTTCTTCATCGCCTCCATCAGGCCGCAATAGTCGCTCTCGTTCGGCGCGCCTTGATACTGATCATCGCCCGCAGGTCGGCGGTTGTCGCTCTGAGAAACCTTGCGAACCACCAGTCTTCGGCCTTGAGCGGATCGTGCACCTGAGCCGACCTTACCCGCCCGCTTCAGGGCACGGAACCGGGCGGGAGAGGCGACCGTCGAACTCTCGGGCCGGTCGCGGCGCATGCCGTACCTGTTCTCAAAGTCCCACCAGAGGTGGTCCGCCATCAAGTCGATATCAGCTTTTGGATAAAGCCCAGGCAGCCGCGCCACGCCTCCACGTTTAAAATCATCAAGCTGTGCGCGGGTATCAACAAAAGTCTCGGGCACAAGCGTCTGAGGGAGTGAAGATGACCGCGGCGCTAAGAAACCCGAATGTTCTGTTTAGACTGTTCGACCAGGACTCTGCGGCGGGTGCGCAAACATGCCCCTGTCGCTCCTATGCCGAGCATGATCGTTATCCAGGATCGCGGTTCGGCGACGCCAGCGGTATAGCTTGCGTAGTCATGGCTAAGCGCCGACATGGCTCCATTAAGATATGCGGACTGAGTTTGGTTGAATCCAAGCGCGTCCAACAAGCTCCAGTTGCCGGCGCCGAACGGCACCGAAAGGCCTCTGGGCATGGTCGCCAATTGGGTGTCGATCACGCCGGGTGC
>JAYVYH010000117.1:0-2852 GCA_043784385.1 Caulobacteraceae bacterium
TGCGCCGCCGCGCCGAATCCGTAGAGCCCCAGCCGCTTCACCGGCCTTGCCTCGCCGGCCTTGCGCCAGCAGCGAAAGCCGATCAGGCCCGCGCAGAGCAGGGGCGCGGCCTCGGCGTCGTCGTAGGCGTCGGGTATGACAAAGCAGAACCGGTGGTCGGCGATCGCGGTATCGGCGTAGCCGCCGTCCTGGGTCCAGCCGGTGAAGCGCGGCGAATCGCAGAGATTTTCCTCGCCCTCGAGGCAATAACGGCAGCGGCCGCAGCTTCGACCCAGCCAAGCTGCGCCCAGCCGGGCGCCCATCAGGCCAGGGGAAACGCCGTCGCCGACCGCGGTGACCACGCCGACGATCTCGTGGCCGGGGATGATCGGCATCGGCCCAAGCGGCAGTTCGCCGTCGATCACATGCAGATCGGTGCGGCAGACCCCGCACGCGCAGACCTTCAGGCGCACCTCTCCCGGCCCCGGCGCCGGATCGGGCCTTACCGTCGGCTGGAGCACCTGGTGTGGCGCCGGCAGCACCATCGCGAACATCGGCCACCTCCTACGCCCCGGGCCATTCCACTGCATCGGCTGGCCGAGGGGTTTGATCTGGATCACGGCGCCGCCCAGCGCCCGCTGTTAGCCAAGGTGACCACGACAGCTTCAACACTCCATCCGACGAAGATCCCGCTCATGTCCTTCAAGTCCATCCTCGTTCACGCCGATCCAGGTCCAGGCTGCAACCGCCGCGTCCGTGTCGCGATGCAGATGGCCGACTGGTTCGATGGCGCGGTGACCGGCCTGGGCGCCGAGGCGCTGGGCACGGTGCTGGCCTCCGGCTTTGCGCCGATCGAAGGGGTCGTGCTCGAAGCGGCCGAAGAGCATATCGACAACGACCTTTCGGCTGCGAAGAAGCGTTTCCACGCCCTGAGCGCGGGCCGCGAGAACACAAGCTGGATTTCCAAGAAGGATTACCCCGACCGGATGCTGGCGATCCACGCGCGCGGCGCGGACCTGATCGTCGCCAGCCGCCCCGAGCGCGGCGAAGCCGCCACCTGCGCCGCGCGTCCGGCCGAGCTGGTGATGGACGCGGGTGCGCCGGTGCTGCTCACCGCCAACGGCGATGCGCCGTTTCGCGGCGAGCGGGTCGTGGTCGGCTGGAAGGACACCCGCGAATCGCGTCGCGCTCTCGCTGATTCCCTGCCGTTCCTGATGCGCGCACAGAGCGCGGTCGTCGTCGCGGTCGGCGCCGACACGGGCGCCCAGGCCGGGCTGAACGACGTGGCCCGTCGCCTTGCGCGGCACGGCGTCGAGGCCAGCATCGAAATCGTCGCCAAGACCAAGGCCTCTATCGCCGAAACGCTGGAAGACACCGCCACCCGCCACGGCGCGGACCTGATCGTCATCGGCGCCTACGGACATTCCCGGCTACGCGAGTGGATACTCGGCGGCGTCACCGAGGACTTCATAGCCTCGTCCTCGAAGTTCGTACTGCTCAGCCGCTGACCGCCCGCGGCGCGAATTGCCAGGGCCCGCAGTCTAGCGCACCGTGCGCCGTGGCGGCGATCTGGGTCCACAGGCGGTACGAGTGATGGATAGCGAGGTTCTGATCGTCGGCGCCGGACCCTGCGGTCTGGCGCTTGCGCTCTGGCTGACTATTCTCGGCGTCAAGTTGCGGATCGTTGACCGCTCGCCGGCCTCCGGCCTGGCCTCTCGCGCCTTCGCCCTGCAGGCGCGCACGCTCGAGCTATACGACCGCATCGGTGTGGCGCGAGAAGCGATCGCCCGCGGCCGGCCGATCAGCGCGATGACCGTGCACCTGCCGCACAAGGCCGCCCAGCGGATCCCGTTCGGCAACCTCGGGCGAGGGCTCAGCCCTTTCCCCTATGTGCTCATCCTGCTGCAGGACGACCACGAGAAGCTGCTGATCGACCACCTGGTCGCGGCGGGAGTGGTGGTGGAACGGAACACCGAGGTGGTCGATCTCGAATCGCACGGCGGCCGCGTGCGAGCGAGGTTGAAGGGCCCCCACAGCGTGGATCAGACGTGCGAGGCAGCCTATGTCTGCGGCTGTGACGGCGCGGGCTCGACCGTGCGCGAGCTGATGGGGATCGGCTTTCCCGGCGGCTCGTCGGGAGAGGTATTCTACGTCGCCGATGTCCAGGCCAAGGGGCCGCTTGCCGACGGCGAGCTGCACTACATCATGGCCGGTGATGACGTCTGCAGCATATTTCCGCTGCGTGGCGCAGGCCGCTTGCGCCTGATCGGCCTGGTCCCGCGTGAGGTGAGGGAGGTCCAGCTGGACTTCAGCTTCGCCGACGTCTGCGGCCGGCTGCTGAGCGACGCCGGGCTTGAGGTCTCGATGGTCGAGTCCTTCGCCGCCTACAGGGTCCACCAGCGAATCGCCGCAGAATGGCGCCGCGGACGGGTGTTCCTGTTGGGCGACGCCAGCCATGTGCACAGCCCGGCGGGCGGGCAGGGGCTGAATGCGGGCGTCGGTGACGCGGCCAACCTGGCCTGGAAGCTGGCGGCCGTATTGGCCGGCGAGGCCGACGCGGGCCTTCTGGCCACCTATCAGAGCGAAAGGCTGGCGGCCGCCCGCCAGATCGCGGCGACCGCCGACTGGGGCTTCGCCCTGCAGTCGGGACGCGGCGGGCCGATGGGATTGGTGCGGCAGGCGCTGGCCGCGCTCGCGCCAGGCCTGATGGGGCTGAAGCCGGTCCGCCAGGCCGCCTTCCGCGCCCTGTCGCAGCTGGCGGTGAACTACCGGTCGACCGGCACCTGCGAGGGCCAGGCCGGGCGCGTGGCTGGCGGCGACCGGCTGCCCTGGGTGAGGCTGACCGGGGCGACCAGCAACCTGGAGCCGCTGCG
>JAYVYH010000118.1:0-9736 GCA_043784385.1 Caulobacteraceae bacterium
GGCCTTGGGTATCATCACCCGCCGCGACGGCTGCGCCCGGTACGCTCCCCGATGGACCCGGTCGTGCAGATCGGCGAGCTTCGGCTCGAGATGGGCCCCGTAGTCCGACCATGTGACCCCATCCACCCCGGGCGCCGCGTCGCGCCGAAGCGCGAGGAACGATTCCCGTAGCAGTCGGATATCGACATGGTGGAGGAGCGTGGTGAACGTCTCCCCTTTCCTTTGCCTTGCGGCTTGCCGTACGCGGTCCAGCGCCTGTTTCACGCCTGCCCGGTCCTGAGCCCGGAGCGTGCTTTGCCAGCCCGCGTTCCCCTCGGTCCCCGCCCTTGGCTCCGCCCGCTCCTCCACCGCCTGCGCGGCCTCGTTCGCGGGGTTCACAGCTACTATGGCGAGGTCTGACTTCTCGCGTCCGTTCATCATCGGCTTGGGCTCATCGCCTTCCCGATGCGGACCGGCGCGGCGAACGCCGCCCGGCCGGACGCGAGATCTCCCAAGTTCCGACGTGATCCCTTTGGGCGTGATGGGGTCTTCGACCGCGGCAGAGCTTTCAGCACCTCGCTTGGCGGAACTGACAGTATTGCCTTCGGCAGTGTCCACGGCCTCGGCCTCTGCGACGTATATCTTTCGCGGCTCAATATCCCACCCCACACAATCGCTGTGTACGCTTCGCGATGGTCGTCACCTTCCACCCCGCAACACTCGCTACCAGGCGGCTGCTAACCTTACCTGGACCGGACTTTCACCGGTTGGATCACGCCATCTTCTTGGCGCATGGACACCATATCTAATTCCGAGCTTGAGCATTGGCGGAATAACACCGTATGAGGCGCGAACTCGGCGTCCCCCCCAGTATCGACTTGACGGTCGATGGCTACACTGAGCGCGAGGTGATCTGTGTTTGCCTCGCCGCGTGCAAAGCGGCGAAGCGTTCCCGTACCTGGCGAAACAGGCCGGGCGGCAAAAAGCCGTAGTCGAAGCGCCCGGCGGCGATTGGTCGCAAATCTGGCCCCGGCCACACAAAACGATTGCCTTCGCTGACCACAACCCATGAGCGGGATTGATCGAGGCCAAGCCGCTGCTTGGTTGTGGCCGGAATTTCCACGGCCGCGTCCGCACTTGCCGGCCAAGTATGGGTGATCGGCGCCACGGTCACCACCGTCGCGCCCGCCTGCTCCTCCACGGCGAGAAGGATAACGCAGGGGCGGTCTTTTACGCCCTCCTCGCGTCCATCTTCATATTCGGAGCGCCAGAGATAGGCGTACGAAATCACCAGACCGCGTTCGGGGATCGGCAGTGACACGAAAGCCTATTTCAACTCGGCGTCCAGGTGGTCGTGCCGCGCGTCCATTTCCCCCTCGGCTATGGCCTTGATTTCGGCGTCGCTCAGGTCTTCGGTCTTGAACACCACGCGGTCGCGGCGCTTGAGGCGCTGATACTCTTCGACAGACAGGACAACCAACCGATCACGGCCGTTGCGCGTGATCGCCAGGGGCTGCTTCAAAGCCTCGTCCTGATAGCGCCCGAAATGACGCTGGAACTCGACTGCCGAGACGCTTTGCATTTTGGAAAGATTCTTATAGTACATAACTTACTTATCCTATGCTCGATTTCCATCAATGTCAGCGAGAAAACGCCCTTCCGCCCCTCTCAAAAACCACCTTCCCCTGAAACAGCGTCAAATCGCAGACCATGCCGTCGAGGGCGTCGGTGGGGAGCGTGTAGGGGTCGCGGTCCCACACCGCGATGTCGGCGGATTTGCCAACTTCCAGCGTTCCGGTCCGCTGGTCGGCCTTGATCTGGCGGGCCGCCCACGCGGTGTAGGAGCGCAGGGCGGTGTGGACGTCGACCGCCTCGTCGGTCCCGAACGGGGTAGGGCCGAAGGTTCCCTTCAGGGTGCGGCGGGCGACCGAGGCCCAGAGGCCATGGCGCGCGGCGATCGGGGTGACCGGGGAGTCCGAGCCGCCGGCCCAGATTATCCCGCGCTTCTGATAACTACGGAACGGGTTGAGCCTCAGGCTGCGCTCCGGACCCAGGTTGGCGGCGTAGATGTCGCCCAGCCACCAGGCGAAGCCGCCCTGGCTCTCGGGATAGCCGGAGTCATAGCGCTTCTGCAGGTCGGCCATCACCGTAATGGCGTGGTCGGTAGGGGTGTTGGCGTGGATGATACTGAGGCGCAGCCCCTGGACCGGATGGGCGGCCAGGGCGGCGGCGAAGCTGTCGACAGTCCAGTCGATCGCCCGGTCGCCGATGGCGTGAACGCCGATGCCCACACCCTGGCTGACGAACAGATCGACCTGGGCGCGGAACAGGTCGGGGTCGAGGCGCGGATAGCCATGGTTGCCGGTGGCGACCTGCGTGCGGTTGTGGTTCCAGTCCTGGTACATCCAGGCGGTCGGGGCGCCGCCGCTGCCGTCCATGAAGATCTTGGCCCCGCAGACCCGCAGCGTCGCGTTCGGCAGGGCGGCGACGTCGGCCTCGGCGGCGCGGATCAGACCGAGGGTTTCATGGGCGGCGTCCATCGAGCGCCCGGTAGCGAACAGCACGCAGGCGTTGACGGCCATGCGCCCCTCGGCCGCTAGCGAGCGATAGGCGGCCCAGTCCTCCGGACCGATCGCCGGGTCCTTGAACCCGGTCATGCCCTCCGAGTGAAGTTGGTCGACCATATGCACCAGCGCCTCACGGCGCTGGGCCAGCGTGTAGGTCGGCAGCAGGTTCAGCACCGGCTCGTCTGCGGTTTCCTTCAGCACGCCGGTGGGGCGGCCGTCAGCGCCGTGTTCGATCGTGCCGGCCGGCGGGGCCGGGGTAGCGGCGTCGATGCCGGCCAGCTTCAGGGCGGCGGAATTGGCGACGCCGTAGTGGCCAGTGGTCTGCATCAGCCAGACGGGATTGTTGGGTGCGACCGCGTCGAGTTCGGCGGCGGTGGGATAGCGGCGTTCGGCCAGCTTGCCCTCGTCCCAGCCGCCGCCGACGATCCACTGGCCGGGCGGCGTCTTCGCGGCCCGCCTGGCCACCGCGCCGATGACGTCGGCGATAGTGGCGGCGGCCGAGAGATCGACCTCGAACAGTTCGCTGGTCCCGGTCTCCAGCACATGGGCGTGGGCGTCGATCAGGCCGGGGGTCGCGGCGCGGCCGTGCAGATCGATCACCCGAGTTTTTGGCCCGACCAGGGCGGCGACCCCAGCATCCGACCCCACCGCGACGATCCGGCCATCCCGCACCGCCAGCGCCTGGGCCAGGGTATCGGTTGGATCGACGGTGATCACCTTGCCGTGCAGCAGCACCAAGTCGGCCGGGAGAGGCGACGAGGCCACGGCTAGGGACGCGATCGCCAGGTTGGCGCAACCAAGGACCAAAGCCGTCCAGAACCTACGATCCATAGTGGTCTCCCCAATTGCCCCCCGAGCACGGTCCGTGGCCCCCGTCGCCTTGCCAAGGCGACGGGCGAGCGAGTTCCGGTTTCAAAGCAGCGCTCCTCTGTGTCCTTGTTTCATGCGCGATGAACCGAATGGAAGGCGCGGCGTTGAGTCCGTACATACAGGATTGAAACCATGAGCAAGAACAACACCGACGATCTAGGGCCAAAATACAGTCGGGACGAAGACCTGAGGGTCCCGGCCAAGCCCGGCGAGCCGCCGCGCCCGGCCACCGAACCGCCCGGCGCCAAGAGGTCGTCCGGGACGAACGAGACGATGACGGATCCCGCCACGGGCGTCCCCAACAAGCGCGGCGGCGGCGCGTGAAGAGTCAAATGGCGTGATCCGCCTGACATCCGCACCGGCTGACGACGAACGTTTGTAGGTATACCTCTACAGTCGTTGGTCTTCAGAAGGGGTCGCCGCCATGACCATGGCGACCATCTCAAGCCGAGATTTCAACCAGAACGGCAGCCAAGCCAAGAAGGCTTCCGACCGGGGACCGGTGTTCATCACCGATCGTGGGCGCCCGGCACATGTGCTGCTCAGCATCGACGACCACCGCCGCCTCACTGGGAGCTTCCGCAAAACCGCCGACGCCCTGGCCATGCTGGATCGCGAGGACATTGAATTCAATCCGCTCCGGGCGACGATTGAACCGCAGGCGACAGGTCTGGCCTGATGTTCGTCCTCGACACCAATGTCGTGCCGGAAATTTGCAAGATCCGCCTCGGCTGCGCCGACCTAAACGTCGCCGCCCGGGCCGAATCCGCGGACTCCGCGGCCCTGTTCTTGTCGGCGATCAGCGTTCTTGCTGGAGGCATTCGCTGGGCGCATCATGGCCGTGGACACTGCCGTCGCCGTGCGATGCGCCGCGCTGCACGTGCCCGACCCACGCAGCGAACGGGACGCGCTGATCGCCCCTACGGCCCTGGTTCGCGGCATGAACGCGGTTACCCGCAACACCCGGGATTTTGTAAGGACGGGTGTCGCACTTCTCAACCCGTGGGACGCGCCCGCCAGCAACCAATAGCGAACGCAGCGCCCACCTTGGGGACAAGGCCAACCCAATGCCCGCTCGCAAAGCCATCCAGCCACACCCCGCCGAAACCGGCCCAAACAGACTCGACGCGTTGCGCTTCAGTCCGGCAAACCGGCGGCGCCTCAGCGGCCCGGGGCTGAGGACGTTCCTGGCGATCTGCGACCTTTGGGGATTGACGGAGGACCAGCGGCGGCTGGTACTCGGCTTTCACGCGCGCTCGACCTGTCATAATTGGGCCAAGTCGGCGCGCGACCACCGCGATATCCTCCTAGACGTCGATGTGCTGACGCGGATTTCGGCGGTATTGGCGATTCATCAGGCGCTCGGTGTTTTGCACAACAGCGAGCGTGAGGCCGTCGCTTGGTTGCGCGGGACCCACCGCGCGGCGATTTTTGGCGGCCGCCCGCCGGTCGACCTGATGGCCAGTGGAACTCAGGACGGCGTGCTGTCCGTTCGGCGGTTGCTCGATGCCGCCCGCGGTGGGCTCTACATGCCGCCGAACGAACGGGATTGCGCCTTCATGCCCTGCAGAGAGGCGGATGTGGTCTTTGCGTGACCGACCAGTATTCGAGCGCGCCCGATCACGCCTATCGCCTGGTCCCCTCGCAATTTCCACCGATCGGCCTGTTCGACACCGTTTCGACAACCGCGGACCTGCAAGCGGTCATGGATCTGCGGCTGGACCAATGATCGGCTGTTCGCCGAGCGGCTGGCGCGACTGCCGACGTCGGACTGGGTGTTCGGCGGCCAAACACCAGCGTGATCATGGCGTTATTCCCGCAAGTGGCGCCTGGGGGCATCTGGTTCAACGATCTCGATCCGGGCGCCTAGTAGGCCGCTGCAGCCTTGACGACAGCCGCGATCGAAGTGGCTCACCACCTTGGCCGGGAAGCGGTGGCGCGCAGGGCGCCGACGCTGATGCGAAAGTTCCAAACCTACATAGCGATCCTGGCCGGCGACTACCTCGATATTCGCGGCCCATCGACCGCGAAGCGTCCTCGACGTCACCCAGACGGATCATTATGCGCTCACGGTTGAAGCGGGCGCCGCGCGCATGGAGAAGCGCCGGTTGGTCGGCTGACGGGGTCGCGAGCCATTGGCAGCGCCGCATTGCAACCCATAGGCATCAAGGGCATCTTCCAAGACAAATCCGGCGGAGGAGATAACGATGACTGCCATGGCGGGCGCCCTGAAGGGGGATAGATCGGGCGAGCCTTGGGTTCTGCCGCTGGAGAGCCTCGACGTCAGCGACGGCATGCTGTGGCACAGAGGCGTGCTGCTCGACTATCTCCAGCGCCTGCGCGAGGAGGACCCCGTGCACTGGTCGCCGACGGGGCCGACCGGCGGTTACTGGTCGATCACCCGGTTCGACGACATCGTCGCGGTGGACAGCAACCACCAGGCGTTTTCCTCGGACCGTGACATCGTCGTCGGCGACCAGCCCGAAGACTTCGCAATCAGGAACTTCATCTCGGCCGATCCCCCGGTTCACGACGTGCAGCGCAAGTCGGTGTCGCCGGCCGTGGCCCCGGCACGGCTGGCCGACCTGGAGGTGCTGATGCGCCAGCGCACCGCCGCGGTGCTGGACGCCCTGCCCCGCAACGAGACGTTCGACTGGGTCGACCGGGTGTCGATCGAACTGACCACTCAGTTCCTGGCCACGCTGTTCGACTTCCCATGGGAGGATCGGCGCCTGCTGCCCTATTGGTCGGATATCACCACGACCAGCGAGACCACCGGCAACACCTCGCTGCCGCAGGAAGAGCGCGAACGCGTTCTGATGGAATGCTACGGCTATTTTGCCAAGCTGTGGACCGAACGGGCCGGCCAGCCGCCGAAGTTCGATTTCCTGTCGCTGATGGCCCATAATCCGGGCACCCGGGACATGATCAAAGATCCGATGGAGTTCCTCGGCAACATCCTGCTGCTGGTGGTCGGCGGCAACGACACCACGCGCAATTCGATGAGCGGCGGGGTGCTGTTCCTGAACCAGTTCCCCGGCGAATGGGACAAGCTGCGCGCCGATCCGTCGCTGGTGACCAACATGATCCCGGAGATCATCCGTTTTCAGTCGCCGGTCGCCCATATGCGGCGCACCGCGCTGCAGGATGTCGAGATCGGCGGCAAGCTGATCCGCAAGGGCGAGCGGGTGGTGATGTGGTACGTCTCGGGCAATCGCGACGAGACGGTGATCGACCGGCCCGACGACTTCATCATCGACCGCCCCCGGTCTCGCCACCACGTGGCCTTCGGCTTCGGCATCCACCGCTGCATGGGCAACCGGGCCGCCGAGATGCAGCTGAAGATCCTGTGGGAAGAAATCCTGAAGCGGTTCCCGCGCATCGAACTGGCGGGGGAGCCGGAGCGAGCGGTGTCGAACTTCATCCTGGGCTACACGAAGATGCCTGTGCGGATACCGGGGTAGGCGCGGATTGCGAAAAGCTGTTCTGCGATCGCGGCGACTATTTGCCGTGGCTTAGGACATACTCCCGCAACGCGGCGTTGACGCGCGTCTGATATCCCGCACCGTGACTTTTGAACCAAGCCACTACATCAGCGTCGAGGTGCATGGACAGAAGCTGCTTCATAGCCTGTAATACTTACCTCTACCGGCGCCCGACCAGTCCAAGAACTCGGGTATGTCACTGAAGTCTACATCTCTGTCCGACATGGATTCCAGGTTCTTGAGTACGGCCAGAAGTTCTGGCGAGATTGGTTCAGAATTCCCCTTTGTCATAAGCTCTCCTTTCATGGGACGAAGCCCGACGGGCGCTGATTATGCGGCCACCGCCGGCTTCGTCATCTTCGGTGTGGACGACAAACAAGACCGTCGGACTCGCACTGAACGGGCTGCCGATCGTCTGCCAGCGCTGTTCATCGGGGTCGGGGTCAAGGCGGGAAAGATAGTGGGGGTCATCGAATACGCGTCGCCAACTCAAACGAGACCTTTTGCTTATTGAGATTGGTTTCAGCCTTGTTCTCATTATAATTGTAACTACACTTCCGAGAGTCAAGATCCAGTCTCGAGAGGTCCAGTTTCAGTCATTTGTTTGGTTTGACCCCGAACAGACGTGCCATCCGCTCGACAAGAATCCTAAATTGGTCTCGAAATTCGAGCCGACGTGACAACCTCCCACCGAAGCCGGAGTCAACGACCAACGTAAGCAATCACTTCGCCGATCAAAGCTTCCGGCGTGGTGGCGCCTGTCTCAAGAGTAAGTCTCTCATATATCCAGGCGTCGTGGTTGGCCTTGCGTCGCTCGGCGAGTTCGATTTGGCTGGCGAACTCAGGATTATGGGGTGTCAGCCGAAAGCCGCCGTCGGGACCCTCGGTGACATAGACGGTGTCGCCGGCGCCGACCCGCCGCTTGGCGAGCAGTTCCTTCGGGATGGTCGCGCCGGTCGGTGTGCCGATCGCGCACAGGTTCAGAACATACATAGGTGGCTCTCCATGCCTATGGATACGGCTATAACCCGAAGCGCCGCGCCATAGGTGGCAAGTCTCTCAGTCCATCAGCTTCTGGGCCAGATACACATAGTGCCTCGCCCAGCGCCTCGCGTTGAGTTCCGGGTCGGCGTCGTTGGCGTGGCCGCCGAAGGTGTTTTCGTAATAGAGGTAAGGGCCGCCCAGGGCCTTCAGCGCGGCGGTGAACTTGCGCGCGTGGCCGGGGTGGACGCGGTCGTCCTCGGTGTTGGTGGTTATGTAGGGCTCGGGGTATTTCACACCGGACTTCAGTCGGGTGTAGGCCGAATAGGCGGCGATGAAGGCCCAGTCGGCGGGAACGTCCGGGTTGCCATATTCGCCGATCCACGAGGCGCCGGCCGAAAGGTGGCTGTAGCGCAGCATGTCGATCAGCGGGCTCTCGATCACCGCGGCGTTGAACAGCTCCGGATGCTGCGTGATCGAGACACTGGTCAGCACGCCGCCATTGGAGCGGCCATAGATTCCCAGCCGCCGGGGCGAGGTGACGCCGTTGGCGATCAGGTCGCGGGCGATGGCGGCGAAGTCGTCGAACGCCCGCTGGCGATGCTCACGCAGGGCGGCCTCGTGCCAGGCGGGACCGAATTCGCCGCCGCCCCGGATATTGGCCAGCACATAGGCGCCGCCGCGTTCGAGCCACAGCTTGCCCAGTTCAGGGCGATAGGACGGGGTCTCGGAAAGCTGGAAGCCGCCGTAGCCGAACATCACCGTGGGCGTCGAGCCGTCGGCCTTCATCGCCCTTGGTCGGACCAGGAAATAGGGGATCTTGGTCCCATCGGCCGATGTCGCGAAATGCTGTTCGACCAGATCGCCGGAGGCGTCGAAGCGAGAGCTTAGATGCTTGACCGCTTTCGCCACGCCGGCGGCGGCGTCCACTTCCCAGAGGGTGGTGGGCTCAAGGAAGCTCTCGGAGGCGATATAGGCCTTGTCCGAGGCATGATCGGCTGCGCGCAGGGTCAGGGCCGAGCCAGCCGGCAGGGCCAATCGGCGCGCGGTCCAGCCAGTCTTTCCAGGCGCATAGACATCGATGGCGCCGCTGACATTGTCGAGCAGGGAAACCAGCACCCGGCTCTTGGTGACCTCGACCGCGTCGATAGTCTGGGTGGCCGTGGGTTGGGTGATCAGGTCGGCGGAGCCCGTCGCCGGATCATAGGCGACGAGGGCGCCGGCCTTGAAGGCGTCGTGGCCGGTTCCAGCTGGCCAGTCTTCATTGACACCCAGGATAAGGCGGCCGGCCAGATAGCCGTGCACATCGATCTTGCGCGGCAAAGCCAGGGCCTTCATCCCGCCCTCACGCGCGAGGTCCAGATAGTCGGTCTGAAAGAAACTGACATTACGGCCGATCAACACCCTTCCGACGGCGCCGTCCGGCCCGCGCAAAACCCGGGAGAACGCCCGCACATCACTCGATCGGCCGCGATAAATCTCCTTGGCCTGGTCGAGCCGTTCACCCCGCGCAACTCGCTTGATCACCAGCGGATAGCCCGAATTCGACATCGTGCCGGGTCCCCAATCGCGGGCAACGAGCAGGACATCGGCGCTCAGCCATTCGACGTCCTGCTTGCCGGCCTCGAAATGGAAGCCGCCGGCCACGAAAGCCTTGGCCACGGTGTCGAATTCGCGAATCTCCACGGCGTCGCCGCCGCCGTCGGACAGACGCACCAGACACCGCCGGTCCTCGGGTGGCAGGCAGTCAGCGCCCTTGAAGAGCCAGTTGCGGCCCTCGACCTTGGAGAGGGCGTCCAGGTCGATCAACGTCTCCCAGGCCGGGTTCGCGCCGCGATAGGAGGCGGTGTCGGC
>JAYVYH010000119.1:0-10156 GCA_043784385.1 Caulobacteraceae bacterium
GCGTCACGACGCCGTTGGCGCGGCGAAATCCAAGGCCATGAAGAGCCTGGCCAAGTCGGAAGAGAACCCCGATGGCTATGACCCCGCCAAGCTTGGCGGCGTCTTCAAATCCTGCGAGGCCAGCGTGGTTCGTCGCGGCATCCTGGAAACCGGCCTGCGCATCGACGGCCGCAACGTCTCGACCGTGCGTCCGATCGTCTCCGAGGTTTCGGTTCTGCCGCGCGCCCACGGTTCGGCTCTGTTTACCCGGGGCGAAACCCAGGCTCTGGTGGTCGCCACCTTGGGCACCGGCGACGACGAGCAGTTCATCGACGCCCTGGAAGGCACCTACAAGGAAAGCTTCCTGCTACACTACAACTTCCCTCCCTACTCGGTGGGGGAAACTGGCCGGATGAACGCGCCGGGCCGCCGTGAAATCGGCCATGGTAAGCTTGCCTGGCGGGCCCTACGTCCGATGCTGCCGGCCAAGAGCGAGTTCCCCTACACCGTGCGTCTGGTCTCGGAGATCACCGAGTCCAACGGCTCATCCTCGATGGCTTCGGTCTGCGGCGGATCTCTCGCCCTGATGGACGCTGGCGTGCCCCTGAAGAAGCCTGTCTCAGGCATCGCCATGGGCCTGATCCTGGAAAAGGACGGCTTCGCCGTGCTGTCCGATATCCTGGGCGATGAAGATCACCTGGGCGACATGGACTTCAAGGTCGCCGGCACCGCCGACGGCATCACCTCGCTGCAGATGGACATCAAGATCCCCGGCATCACGGAAGCGATCATGAAGCAGGCCCTGGCGCAGGCTCGGGACGGCCGCCTGCACATCCTGGGCGAAATGGCCAAGGCCATCGATGGCGCCCGCAGCGACGTCGGCGAATACGCCCCGAAGATCGAGACCATCACCATCCCCACCGACAAGATCCGCGAAGTGATCGGCACCGGCGGCAAGGTGATCCGAGAGATCGTCGCCACCACCGGCGCCAAGGTCGACATCAACGACGAAGGCACGGTCAAGGTCTCGGCCAGTGACGGCGCCAAGATCAAGGCGGCCATCGATTGGATCCGTTCGATCACCTCGGAACCCGAAGTTGGCCAGATCTATGACGGCAAGGTCGTGAAGGTGGTCGATTTCGGCGCCTTCGTGAACTTTTTCGGCGCCAAGGACGGTTTGGTTCACGTCAGCCAGATCGCCAGCGAGCGGGTCAACAAGGTCTCCGACCTCCTCTCCGAAGGTCAGGCCGTGAAGGTCAAGCTGCTCGGCTTCGACGATCGCGGCAAGATCCGCCTGTCGATGAAGATCGTCGATCAGGTCACTGGCGAAGACCTCACGGTCAAGCAGGCGGCCGAAGCCGACGCCTGAAGACAAGCCCGTCGGGCTTGTCATTCGGTCAGGGGCCGGCGGCTTGTCCGCCGGCCCTTTGCCGTCCAGGAGGTATGGTGATCGGTGTCGCGTTTAACGACGCCTGATCAGCCGTGTTTCCAAAAGGCGCCTGACCGGGCCACGCAGCGCTTGGGTAGATCCTTACGGCCCGCTTCCACATAGCCGAGCCCGCTCATAAGTTCGGCCACCAGCGCCTGCGCGGTGGGCACGGCGGCGGGGTTGCGGCGATAGTCCTCGCCCAACTGATCGTGCAGTAGTGTGTCGATCCCAGCCATGGCCGGCAGGCCGTCCAGCGTGGCTTCGATCGCGGCCGAACGCGCCGCCGGCATGGCGAACACCGCCCGTATCCGTTCCAGCATCGGATCCGCTTCGTCCAGGGGTTCGGGCTCGGCATAGGGCAGGCCGAGCATCTCGATGGCTCTCGCCAGGTGATTGCCTTCGGCCGAATGCAGGGACCGCGCCCGCTTCCAAACCGCGTGGCGCTCGGTCTGGCTACGCTCGCGCAGGCGCGACCGGGTCCAGCCGCCGATAAAGACTTCCTCGCTCATAATCTCCGATTAAGGCGCCCGACACCCTTTGCTCAAGAGGGGCGCGACGTTTACGCTCATGATCATGGCTTCATTTCACAACGGCGGGCTGACACTCGCCTATGACGACATCACTCCGGCCGGGCCGGTAATCGGGACCGTCGTGCTGGTCCACGGCTTCGCGACCAACCGTGCCGAGAACTGGCGGCGGCTCGGTTGGTTCGGTTCTCTGGAGCGCAAGGGCTATCGCGCGGTGGCGCTTGACCTGCGTGGCCATGGCGAGAGCGACAAACCCCACGACCCAGCCGCCTATGGCCGCGACCTGATGGCCGGCGATATCGTCGCGTTGATCGACTGCCTGCAATTGGGCCGGGTGGATTTGCTCGGCTATTCGATGGGCGCGCATCTGTCGCTGGAGGTGGCGCTGAAGGCGCCGGGCCGTATCAACAACCTGGTCCTGGGCGGGGTGGGCGGGCGCATGATGACCGGCGGCCCGATCTCACGGACCACCATGACCATGGCCGAGGCGCTGACCACCGCGGACCCTGGGGCTATCACTGATCCGACCCTGAGAGGCTTTCGCCAGTTCGCCGAAAACCAGGGTGAGGATCGACTGGCCCTGGCCGCCTGCAGTCAAGGGCGCGGCGGCTCTCCGGGCGCCGACGATCTTTGGGGCCTGGCGGTTCCGACGCTGGTGGTGGCCGGCAGCCGCGACGAACTGGCGGGCGATCCCCAGGCCCTGGCCGACGCGATCCCGGGGGCCAAGGCGGTGATGCTGCCCGCCTGCGATCACTTTTCCGCGATCCCCCACGCCCTGTTCAAGGCGGCGGTATTCGATTTTCTGGAGGGTTGGGAGGAGTAGGGCGGTTCTTAGCTTTTGGTGGTCGTTCCAACGAAGACGACCGGTGTGCCGCGCTTCACCGCCCGCCCAAGGGTCGAGGCGTCCCAGTTGGTCAAGCGCACGCAGCCGTGCGAGGCGGTTTTGCCGACCTGATTCGGGTCGGGAGAGCCGTGGATGCCATAGGTCGCCGTGGTAAGGGCGATCCAGGTCGATCCCACCGGATTGTTTGGCCCGGGCGGTATGGTAAGCACGCCCATTCCCTTGCGGCCAAAGGTCAGCCGCCGAGGATCGTAGGTATAGTTGGGGTTGCGGACCACGGTCCTGACCGCCCAGGTTCCGGACGGCGCCGGGCGCTCTGTGCTCCCGACCGTGGCGGGGAAAGTGGCGACCACATGGCCGTCCGTGTCGAGGGCGCGAACCTGGTTGGCGCCCTTGTCCACTTCAATCCGCGCCACGGGCCGGCCCAGGATTCCCGAGGATGGAAGGGCGACCAGCAGCGAGGTTCCGGCGACGCCGAAATCGGCTTGCGGGTTCAGGGCGTGAAGCAGAGACACGCTCATGTGGAAACGTTCGGCCAGTTCTTCGGCGGGACCGATGTAGCCAAGGTGTTTTAGCTTGGCCATGGCCACGAAGTTCGTGGGCGTCTTGCCGAGGAACGGCCCGGCTTCGTCCGCCGCGGTGATCACATAGGCCTGGATGACCGGTGACCGGTCGCCGCTCGTCAGGCGCTGGAACAACGCCGGGGTCAGTGCGCCATCGGCGGGCATGCCAGCGATTTTGGCGAACATCGACAGGGCCTGGCTAAGGTTGTCGCCGGGCAGCCCGTCGATCACCCCCGGCGAGACATTCGCCCGATCGAGCAGAACCTCGACTTTTACCAGCAGATCGGAGGGTCCCTTGGCCTCGGGAGTCTTTGGCGCCGCGCTGGGGACGGGCGCGGCGGCCTCGATAGCGGCTGCGCGCGGATCCCCGGGCGCAACCATTGGCGATCCCGTCACGCTTATGGGGACGACTGCCAAACAACTCACCAGCAGCAGGTGGGCGGCGGTGACTTGACGTGCGGACATGGGGATTCTCTTTGGGTTTCATGACCAAGGCGCGAAATCACTGGGGGTTCCTCGCCATGTGCGAAGTCATCGCCGCCTTGGGCTTTTTTTCGGCCGCCTATGCGCGCGAGGCCGGCGGAAACTGCGACAGCGGGCCGGTCGGCGACGCGGCGTCTAACGCGGCGAGCCTGACGACCCTGGCCTGGGCGCCGTTCCGCCGGCCCGAAATCGGCTGGGACATCTACGCGCCTCTGACCGCGTGGGAGATCGGCTCGGCCTGCGATCCCGCCTCGCCAGGTTTCGCCGCGGCTCTGTCGCGCTGGCGGCGGGCGCACGGTCTCGGCGGGTCGGGTGTGATGGAGATGGCCGTATTCACGGCTCTGAAACAGATTTGGCAAGTCCGCCGGCCGTTCGTCTTGGCGAGTCGGGCGTCCTGTCCGCCACCGCCCGCGGAATCCGCGCTGTCAACCGCGCGAGGCGATGAACTTTGGGGCGGCAAACCCGCCCTAGCCTTGCCAGGAGCGCTCCACGCCTATCGCGCCATGCGCAAGGCGGCGCGCGCCGACGAACCGGCGGTCGCGGCCGATCACAGGCTGATGTCGATCTTTTCGGCCTATCGCAGCCCTGACTATGACGCCGCCCGCTGCGTCCGGGACAACAATTGCCAGGGCCTAACCCGCGCCGCCTGCTCGGCCCATCGCACGGCCCTGGCGATGGACCTCTATCTGGGCGCGGCTCCGGGGTCGGCGATCGATTCTTCCGCCGACGTCAACCGGCGGTTTATTTCACAGGGCGTCGCTTATCGATGGATGGTGCGCAACGCTGGCCGTTTCGGCTTCGTCAACTATCCCTTCGAGCCCTGGCACTGGGAATGGACCGGCGCGGCGAACGCCTCAGGCTAGGTTATAAACCCCGCCCTTGTCGATCGAGGCCTGGAACGCCGGGCGTTCGTGCAGGCGCGCGACCCAGGCGGCGATGTTCGGGTATGAGCCCAGGCGGCCGAACGCGCGGCCCACTTCGCCCACGAAACTCAGCTGCACGTCGGCCCCGCTGAAGCCGCTGGCCAGGATGTAGTCATGCCCGGCGAGCGCTTTTTCGATGTAGCCGAGGTGGTTGTCGATCTCGCTATCGATGCGATCTTTCAGCGGTGCGCCGGCCTCGCCTAGGCGCATGACATAAAGGTTGATCATCAGCGGCAGCATCGCCGAACCCTCGGCATAGTGCAGCCACTCCAGATAGGCCTCGTGTTCCTTGGTCCCCGCCGCCGGCGCCAGCGCGCCCTTGCCGTATTTGCGGACGATATAATCGACGATGGCGCCGGACTCAGCGATGGTGATGTCGCCCTCGTCGATCACCGGCGACTTACCCAGCGGATGCGCCGCCTTGAGCTCCGGCGGCGCCAGGTTAGTCACCGTGTCACGTTGATAAGACTTGATTTCATAGGGCGCGCCCACCTCTTCCAGCAGCCACAGGATGCGCTGCGAACGCGAATTGTTGAGGTGGTGAAGGGTGATCATCGGGCGCTCCTCGGCTTGGTTTCAACCTAGGGCGGGGCCGGTCCGCTCACAACCCGCCATGACCGCCCGACCTGAACAACCGCGATCGAAGGTTGGCGAGAACGGGGTGATGGGACTAAGGCCTATTCCATGCGTGATATTTTCATGGTCCTGGTCCCGCTCTCCCTCGGCGTGGTGGTGATTGTCCTGGGCTTTGGCCTCTATGCTCTGTTCCGGGGCGGCGATTTCGGGCGCAGCTGGTCTAACAAGCTGATGCGGGTGCGGGTGCTGGCCCAGGCCTGTGCGGTTGCGGTGCTGGTGGCCGCCGCCGTGTTCATGCGCCACGGTCACTAAGGCCGCCCATGGTTGTGCTCAACAAGATCTACACCCGTACGGGAGACGCCGGCCAGACTCGGCTGGTCACCGGCGAAACCGTCACCAAGGCCGACGCACGGGTTGAGGCCTATGGGGCGGTGGATGAGCTCAATGCGGTCATGGGACTGGTCCGTCTGGAGACCGCCGGCGACGAACTGCTCGATCCGATGTTGGCGCGCATCCAGAACGACCTGTTCGACCTGGGCGCCGATCTCGCCACCCCCCATTCGCCCGATCTCGGCTTTGAGCCATTGCGCATCGTCGACAGCCAGGTGACGCGGCTGGAGGGTGAGATCGACTTGTTGAACGCCGACCTTTCACCCCTGAATTCATTCATCCTGCCGGGTGGCTCGCGGGCCGCCGCCATGCTGCATCTGGCGCGCACGGTCTGCCGCCGGGCCGAGCGGCGAGCGGTGACCTTCGTCGCCGCGGCTCCCCCGACCGAGGCGGGCTTGGCGCCCCATGGCCCGGGCCTGCGCTACTTGAACCGCCTCTCCGACCTGCTGTTCGTCGCCTCCCGCCACGCCAACGTCCGAGGCGGGGGCGACGTGCTCTGGGTCCCCGCCGCCACGCGGTGAGATCGGAACTATCTATCTACCGCTGGGCAACCTGATAGCGACGAGAGCAATGGGGTCATCAATACCTTGGGGGGGTATTACGGTGACAGTACACATAATTGCCATGCTCCCTGGTCACTGGTGAACCTCCCGCATAGCCCATCTCGCCCGAACTGTATTTCCCGGCGTCGCTCACCACGTCACCCAACGCGCCAACGGCGGGGCGCGGACGTTCTTCGGCGACGGCGACTACCAACTCTATCGATCGCTGCTAACCGAAAACTGCGCGGCGGCGAAGGTGGAGGTCTGGGCCTGGGTGCTGATGCCCAATCATGTGCACCTGATCCTGGTCCCATCTGACGAAGACGGCCCGCGCCGCGCCTTGGCGCCGACCCACCGGCGCTATGCATGCCAGGGACAAGCGTAGGGGCAACTTCTGGCGCGGCCGGTTCGGCTGTGTCCCCATGGATGACAATCATCTGGCGTCGGCGTTGGTCTATGTGGCCGTGAACCCGGTGCGGGCCAGGCTGGTGGATCGCGCGACGGACTGGCCGTGGTCGAGCGTGCACGCCCACCTGGGCTCGGTGAAAGAAAACGGCCTGACGGCGAACGCGCCGGTGCTGGACCGCTTCCCGGACCTTGCCTCGCGCATCGCGGCGGGAGAGAATCTCACCGTGAGCGAACGGCTGCGCAAGGCGGGGATGACCGTTCGGCCTGTCGGTTCGAGCGATTTCATCGCCAACCTGGAGCGCCAGAGCGGCCGTCGCCTGCGGGCGGAAAAGCCGTGGCCGAAGGGGAGCGAGCCAGACACGGATCAATTAGATGCACTGTCACCGTAATTCGTTGTCACCGTAATTCGGTGCATCCGACTCCTCCGGCCCAGACCGGCAAATCGCCTGCTACGAATGGCGGACATATCGTGTGCTATCTACAGTTGCGTAAGTTCGAATTGACAGCGACTGAAAAAGATGACATAATGCAATTATATTGACGCTTCCTCGCGCGGTAGACTGGGAGATCGTCTTTAGGAGCGTAAGTGTTTTTGCAATATGCCGCCCATGAATTCGCGAGGATTTGCGGCCCGGGCCGCATCGGCCCCCTCTGACCGACATGCTAGAAGTCGGGGCCCTGATCGCAGAGAGATACAAGGTATAACAAAGACTTAAGCTTCGTCCGGCCGGCCATTCAGAGGCCAGCGATAAAACCCTACCCCTTCGGCTTGGCCGCCGCTGCGGGCGCCGTGGGCAATCGCCCGGTGATCCGCCAGATCGGCAGGGGGGTCAGGCATTGATGGTCGTGCGCGTCCCACCAGGCGGCGGCCCGGTCACACTTCTCCACCGGCCACACGAACCACCATTGATAGGCGGCGGCCGTCAGGCTGGAAACGATGAACAGGCCGAGGACGATATAGGTGGTGTTGGCGATCAGGCGGTGCATGGCCGCTCTCTTAAAGAGCCGGCCCCGGCTTGCAAACTACGCTGATCGCGTTATTGGCGGTGCGCTTCGGCGGAGGTTTTGAGGTCAATGAAGATTCTGGTCCCTGTGAAACGCGTGCTCGACTACAACGTCAAGGCGCGGGTGAAATCCGACCAAACCGGCGTCGATCTCGCCAATGTGAAGATGGCGATGAACCCGTTCTGCGAAATCGCCATCGAGGAAGCCGTGCGCCTGAAGGAAAAGGGCGTGGCCACCGAGATCGTGGTGGTGTCGATCGGTCCGATCCAGGCCCAGGAAACCATCCGCACGGCGCTGGCCATGGGCGGCGATCGCGGCGTGCTGGTCCAGACCGACGCCGACCCCGAACCGCTGGAAGTGGCCAAGCTGCTCAAGGCCGTGGCCCTGGTCGAGGAACCCGGCCTTATCCTGATGGGCAAACAGGCCATCGACGGCGACAACAACGCGGTTGGCCAGATGCTGTCGGCGCTGCTCAACTGGCCTCAGGCGACGTTCGCCTCGAAGATCGAAGTGTCTGGCGAGACGGTGCGGGTCACGCGCGAGGTCGACGGCGGCCTGCAGGTCCTGGAGCTCGACCTGCCGGCCGTGGTCACCGCCGACCTGCGCCTCAACGAGCCGCGCTACGCGTCGCTGCCCAACATCATGAAGGCCAAGAAGAAGACCATCGAGATCAAGGCCCCGGACGATTTCGGCGGCCTGGCCGGTGGACATCTGAAGGTGATGAAGGTGGCCGAGCCCGCCAAGCGGGTGGCCGGCGTCAAGGTCGAAAACGCCGCCGAACTGGTTGCCAAACTCAAGACCGAAGCGGGAGTACTATAGATGGCCGTCCTCGTCGTCGCCGATCACGACAATGTTTCGTTGAAGGATAACACCAATAAGACCGTCACCGCCGCCCTGGCCCTGTCGCCTGACGTGGATGTGCTGGTGGCCGGCCAGGGCGTCGACGCCGTCGCCGCCCTGGCCGCCAGGATCACTGGCGTGCGCAAGGTGCTGACCGCCCAGAGCGACGCGCTGGGCAAACAGATCGCCGAGGCCCTGGCGGCCTGTGTGATGCCGCTGATGGCCGGCTATGACGCCGTGCTGATCCCGGCGACGTCGGCGGGCAAGAACTTCGCCCCGCGCGTCGCCGCCCTGTTGGACGTGGCGCCGATTTCCGAGATCATCGAGGTCAAGGGACCCACCACCTTCGTGCGGCCGATCTACGCCGGCAATGCGCTGGAAACGGTGGAATCGAGCGACGCCAAAATGGTGATCACGGTTCGTGGAACGGCCTTCAAGCCCGCCGGAGAAGACGGTTCGGCCGCCATTGAGGCGGTGGATCCGGGACCCGGCGCGCCCAAGACCCGGTTCATTTCCGACGAACTGGTCAAGTCCGACCGTCCGGAACTGGCGGGCGCCAAGATCGTGGTCTCTGGCGGACGGGCGATGGGTTCAGCCGAAGAATTCCACCGGGTGATCGAGCCCCTGGCCGACCGGCTGGGCGCCGCGGTGGGCGCCTCACGCGCCGCGGTGGACGCCGGCTATGCGCCGAACGACTATCAGGTCGGACAGACCGGCAAGGTTGTGGCGCCGCAGCTGTATATCGCCGTGGGTATCTCCGGGGCGATCCAGCATCTGGCCGGCATGAAGGATTCCAAGGTCATCGTGGCCATCAACAAGGACGCCGACGCGCCGATCTTCCAGGTCGCCGACTACGGCTTGGTGGCCGATTACAAGACCGCCGTGCCTGATTTGATGGCCGCCCTGGGCAACGCTGGATAAAATTGCGATAGATACCCCGTCGCTGCATTGCAGCAAAGTCTTGGCGTTGGCGGCGAGGGGTGTGTAAGAAGACCGTCATAAATGTGGGCGCGTGACGATGGCGGATATCCGGACGGTCGGTGTAATCGGCGCGGGGCAGATGGGCAGCGGTATCGCCCATGTCTGCGCCTTGGCCGGCTATGATGTGTTCATCAACGATGTGGCCCCCGAACGGATCGCGGCCAGCCTTAAGCTGATCGAACGCAATCTCACCCGCCAAGTGTCTCGTGGCATCGTGTCGGAAGCCGATATGGACGGGGCGATGTCTCGGCTGAAGCCCGCCGAAAGCCTGGCGACGATCGGCGAGACCGACCTGGCCATCGAGGCCGCAACGGAGGACGAAGAAACCAAGAAGCAGATCTTCCGTACGCTGCAGCCGCATCTGGGCGCTCACACCCTGCTCGCTTCCAACACCTCCTCGATCTCTATCACCCGCCTCGCGTCTGCCACGGACCGCCCGGAACGGTTCATCGGCCTGCATTTCATGAACCCGGTGCCGCTGATGAAGCTGGTGGAAATCATCCGGGGCATTGCCACCGATGCTGGCACCTATGAGGTCGCCGTCGGCTTCGCCAAGTCGCTGGGCAAGACCACCGCCAACGCCGAGGACTTCCCGGCCTTCATCGTCAACCGGGTGCTGGTGCCGATGATCAACGAGGCAATCTACACGCTCTATGAAGGCGTCGGCAC
>JAYVYH010000120.1:0-17970 GCA_043784385.1 Caulobacteraceae bacterium
AGACGGCGCGCCATCGCCGCATCGACATTCACCGCGAACAGATGCGGCCCGATCTCGTCATGCAGGTCGCGCGCAAGGTCGGCCCGTTCCTCGTCCTGCAGCGTCCGCAGTTGATCCTCCAGACGGTGGGTCCTGGCCTGCATGGCCGCCAGCCGACCGGCCATTTCATTGACGCCCCGGCCCAGCCGTACCAGTTCCGATGGACCCGCTTCTCGCACCTTGGCCGAATAGTCGCCGGACCCGATGCGAACGAAGGCGCCCGAAAAGTCCGAGAGCGGTCGTAGCGCTCCGCCGACCGTCAGCCACACCAGCGCCGAGCCAATAACGAACGACAGCGACAGCACTGCGATCAGCGCGACGAACTCGGCCCAAATCGCCGCCACGTCATTGGCCGCGACCGGCGCCAACAAGAACGCGCCGCCGGTCGGCGCCGGCACGGGCACCGAGATATTGTTCATGGCCGGCGGAAACAAAGCCGCGAACCAAGGGGGCGCCGGTCGCGAAGGCAGCGGTCGTGATTGCCTCAGGATCCGGCCTCGGCCGTCGACAAGGCTCGCCTTCAGATGCCGGTTGCCGTCAAAGGCGGTCACCAAGCGGTCGACATCGCGAGCGGGATCGTCGGACCTGGCCAGCGAGTCGAAAGCGCTCGCCACCGTGTTCCTGCCGCCGGCGAGGGCGGCGGTGAGTTCCTCGTGCAAGACCTGATTCGCCTGCCACCCGGCCAGCGCCGTTCCCACGATCGAACCGGTGAGCATCAGCACGGCGATGGCGACGACGACCCGCAGACGAAGCGACATGATGCTGCCGTCTTAGCCGCGCGCGGGGCTGGCCGCCATAGGCGCCGCAAGATCGGGAAAATTTCCCGACAACAACAGGAACCCATGCCCTGGGCCATGCCGCACCGCACAACTATCAAGGCGCCTCGGTTATGAGTATGCAGGAGGTCAAGTGCAGCTGCGCTGCGTAAATGTTTGGGGTTCCTGCACTATCGTGGCGACACTGCTCGGGTTGACGAGCGCATGCCTAGCGGCCGACGCGCCGGCCGACTCATCCCCGAAGGTCGCTGAGATCGTGGTCACCGCTCAGCGCCTCAACGAAGCCCGCGCCTCGATCCAGCCTCAGCTTGGCGCGTCGGTCTACACCATCGACGCCAAGGCCATCGAGGCCATGCCGGGCGGCGATGACGTGGCGCTCAATCAGGTGGTTCTCCAATCGCCGGGCGTCGCCCAGGACTCCTTCGGTCAGCTGCATGTGCGCGGCGAGCACAACGGCCTGCAGTTCCGCCTTAACGGCGTCATTCTGCCCGAGGGCCTCAGCGTGTTCAGTCAGGCGCTCAGCCCTCGACTGGCCGAAAAGGTCGCGCTGATCACCGGCGCTTTGCCGGCCCAATACGGGTTGCGCACCGCTGGCATCATCGACATCGCCACCAAGACCGACCCCCAACGCAACGCCGGTTCGGTCTCGATCTATGGCGGGTCCCACGGCGAGATCGAGCCCGGTTTCGAATATGGCGGCGCGGCCGGGAACCTGAATTTCTTCGTCTCGGGCAGCTATCTGCGTTCGGACCTTGGCGCGGAATCACCGGATGGGTCATCCACGCCGCTACACGACCACACCGACCAATTCCAGGGCTTCGCCTATGTCGAGGACATCATCGACCCTTCGACCCGGGTTTCGGTCATTCTGGGGGCCTCCAATCAGCGTTTCCAAATTCCCGATACCCCCGGCCTGAGCCCGTCGCTGTTGTTCGGCGCCAACGCCGATCAGCCACTGTTAGTCCAGGGCCAGACCCAGTTTTCCAGCGCGGCGCTGAACGACAGTCAGAAGGAGGCGACCTATTATGGCGTGGTCAGCCTGCTGCACACCAACGACACCTTTACCGGACAGCTGTCGCTGTTCGGACGCTATTCGAGCCTGAGGTTCGTCCCTGATCCTCTGGGCGACCTGCTGTTCTCCGGCATTTCCCAGGACGCCTCCAAGAAAGACATAGCCGCCGGCTTTCAGGCCGAGGGCGTCTATCATCTGGGCGAAGCCCACACCCTTCGCGGCGGCCTGATCGGCCAGATCGACCGGGCCGCCAGCGACACCACCTCCCAGATCATCGACCTGAAGCCCGACGGCTCGCAGCTAAGCGACCAGCCCCGCGCCGTCGTCGATAACGGCGCCCGCATCGCCTACACCCTCAGCGCCTATATCCAGGACGAGTGGAAACTGATTACCGACCTGACCTTGAATTATGGCTTGCGGTTCGATGAGTTCGACGGCTTCCGGGATGAAAACCAGATGAGCCCACGGGTGAACCTTGTCTGGCGGCCGACCGGCTGGACCACCCTGCATGCCGGCTATGCGCGCTATTTCTCGCCGCCGCCCTTCGAACTGGTTGGCTCGCAGACGGTCGCGAAGTTCGTCAACACCACCGCCGCTTCGCCGGTCGGGGCGGACACCACGCCCTATGCCGAGCGGGCCGACTATTTCGACGTGGGGGTTTCCCAGAAGCTGGAGCGCGGTCTGACCCTGGGCGTGGATAGCTACTACAAGGCGTCAAACAACCTGATCGACGAAGGACAGTTCGGGGCGCCGATCATCCTGACCCCGTTCAACTACCTGCACGGCCGCCAATACGGCGTCGAGCTATCGGCCAGCTATGCCCGCGGGCCTTTCACCGCCTACGCCAACCTGGCCTATGCCCGCAATCAGGGCCGCGACATCATCTCCAGCCAGTTCAACTTCGATCCCGCCGATTTAGCCTATGTCGCCACCCACCATATCTATCTCGATCACGACCAGACGCTGACCGGCTCGGCGGGCGTGTCCTATCTGTGGCGAGGCACGCGGGTCGGGGCCGACCTGATCCATGGCAGCGGTTTGCGCGCCACCGGGTCCGACGGGATTCCCAATGGCGATCACCTGCCCGGCTATTTTCAGGTCAATCTGTCGCTGTCGCACAAGTTCGAAGCCGCCCCGCTCGGGCCTCTGGAAGTGCGCGTCGATGTGACCAATGCCTTCGATCACGTCTATGAACTCCGCGATGGCACTGGCGTCGGTGTCGGCGCACCGCAGTTCGGACCCCGCCGCGGTGTCTTTGTTGGCCTGACCAAATCGTTTTGAGCCGCGTCGGCCAGAGTCCGGCGAGAGGCTGGCCATGGACCGTTCGAGGCCGGGCGGGTAGGGGAGACCCATGGTCGGCGAGCACCCCTACGGATGGCTTCTGGTCGCGGTCGGCCTGGCCGCCGGCGCCGCGACCCTGTTGGGCGGGCTTCTGGCCTTGCGGCTGGCGGGGCGGATCCATCTGGTGCTGGGCTTCAGCGCCGGGGCAGTGATCGGCGTGGCTCTGCTAGACCTTACGCCCGAAGCGCTCGAACTGGGCCGGGCCGGCGTCGGAGCCTTGGGCGTGATGACCGTGGTGGCCGCCGGTTTCCTGGCCTATCTGGTCGTTGATCGCAGTCTGCTGATCCTCGCCCGTGGTGAGATCCAGCATCGCGGCCACTTCGGCGCCGGCAGCCTGACCGCGCACAGCTTTCTGGACGGCCTGGCCATCGGCCTGGGCTTTCAGGCCGGCCCGACCGTGGGTTTCGCGCTGACCGTCGCCGTCCTGGCGCATGATCTCGCTGACGGGGTCAATACCGTCAACCTCAGCCTGACCGGCTCGAAGAACCCGAAAATCGCCCATCGCTGGCTGCTGGCCGACGCCGCTGCGCCACTGATCGGTATCGGCGCCAGTCGATTGATCCACCTGCCGCCGGGCGGCCTTGGCTTGGCCGTGGCTCTCTTCGCCGGGTTCTTCCTGTATATCGGGGCCAGCGAGCTGTTGCCCGAAAGCCATCATCGTCATCCCCGGGCCTGGACCACCGTGGCGACCGTTCTGGGCGTGGCGATGATCTGGCTCGTCGTGCGGCTGTCCGGCGCCTGAAGCGTCATGCGGGTCCTCGTCCTGGCCTGTCTGTTGATTGCCGGCGCTCTCGCCGGCTGCGCGCCGACCTGGCAGCGCGCCGGAATGCCCGACGCGGCGTTCGTCGGGCCACGTCTGGAGGACGGCGCCTTCGTCAGTTTTGACGGGACGCGCCTGGGTCTCAGCCGCTGGGAGGCCAAGGGGCAGAGCGGCGAGCCGGTCCAACCCTGGGCCGTGATCATCGGCGTCCATGGCATGAACGACTATGCCAACGCCTTTCATCTCGCCGCGCCCTGGTGGGCCGGCCAGGGTGCGACCACCCTGGCCTATGACCAGCGCGGCTTCGGCCGCTCTCCGGCGAGGGGAATCTGGGCGTCCGACGCGCTGAAGATCGAGGATCTGCGCACCATAGTCGCCCTGGCGCGGCGGCGATGGCCGGACGCAACCATCGCCGTGGCCGGAGAAAGTCTCGGCGGGGCCGTCGCCATCGAGGCCTTCGCCTCGCCCGATCCTCCCGCGGCCGATCGCTTGGTGCTGCTGGCGCCGGCCGTCTGGGGTTGGTCAAGCCAGCCCATCCTCAATCGCGTGGCCCTTTGGCTCGCGGCGCGCACCGAACCCGGCAAGGTCTTCACCCCGCCTGGCTGGCTGGTGCGAAAGGTTTATCCTTCGGACAATATCGACGAGCTCCGGGTTATGGGGCGCGATCCGCTGATGATCTGGGGCGCGCGGTCCGACACACTGTTGGGCTTGGTGACCACGATGCAGCGGGGCCAGGACGGAGTGGCGGGCCTTCGCGCGCCAACCCTCTACCTTTACGGCGCCCACGATCCGATCATCCCCGGGGGCGCGGTCCGACGAGCGGTCCGCAAGCTGCCGACGACAGCGCGCACCGCCCTTTACGCCAATGGCTGGCACCTGTTGATGCGCGACCGCGAGGGCCCGAAGGTCTGGAGCGATGTGCTTGGCTTCATCCGCGATCCGGCCGCGCCATTACTCTCCGGCGCGCCGCCCATTCCCGGCGCCTCCGGTCGACCCGGGGTTGTGACCGGCGTCCGCACGGAGTAGGGCGCCGCTCCTTAATCATCGCCGTCACTTGCGAGCCCCGTCTTGAGCATTTTCGATTCCCCGGCCTTTCAGGGTCATGAGGGCCTGCACGCCTTCGCCGACGACGCCACCGGGCTTAGGGGTTTCATCGCCATCCATTCCACCGCTCGCGGACCCGCCGCCGGGGGCTGCCGGATGTGGCCTATGCCGATGAGCAGGCCGCGATCGACGACGCCTTGCGGCTGGCCCGGGCCATGTCGTTCAAGAACGCGGTAGCCGACCTCGATCTGGGTGGCGGCAAGTCGGTGATCATCGGCGACGCCCGCGCGGCCAAGACGCCGGCCCTGTTCGAAGCTTTCGGTCGGGCTGTCGATACCCTGGGCGGCCGCTATTGGGCCGCCGAGGATGTCGGGGTTTCTCCCGCCGACCTGGCCCATGCTCGCCGGTCCACCCGCTTCATCGCCGGTCTTGAAGGTCACAAGGCCGCCGCCGGCGACCCCAGCCCGGTCACGGCCGAAGGTGTCAAGCGAGGCATCGAGCTTTGCGTGCGCCGGGTGTTGGGCAGGGATCTCGCCGGTGTGACCGTGGCTCTTCAGGGTGTCGGCCACGTCGGCGCCTATCTGGCCGACAAGCTGGCCGCCGCCGGCGCGCGCCTGATCATCGCCGATGTCGACGAGGCCGCGGTTGGCGCCGTGGCCGCTAGGACCAGCGCTCGCGTGGTCTCCGCCGAGGCGATCTTCGACGTCGAAGCCGATGTGTTCGCCCCCTGCGCCCTGGGTGGCGCCATCAACCGCCATAGTGTGGCTCGGTTGAAGGCCAGGATCGTCGCGGGCGGCGCCAACAATCAGTTGGCGGAACCGGCCGTCGGGGCTGCCCTGCTTCAGCGCGGCATCGCCTACGCCCCGGATTTCGTGATCAACGGCGGCGGCATCATCAGCATCGCCTCCGAGATCCGCGCCCTTGGTCACGACGGCGCCTACGACCCCGCCTGGGTGGAGATGAAGCTGGTCCGGCTGATCCAGACCCTCGGCGACGTGTTGGAGCGCGGGGCTCGCGAACGCCGCCCGACCCAGGACATCGCCATCGAGATCGCCCAGGCCAGAATTGATGCAGCGCGCGCCTGACGCGCCGAATTTTGGCGTTCAGGCCAGGAACCCAGCCTCGGCGAAATCCAGCATGCGCTTGAGCAGCGTTTCCACGTCACCCTCGCGGGTGGCGCCGTCCGACAGGGCGTGCAGGCGGTCGAACTCGGCGAAACGGTTATTGTGGATCATGCCCAGCGTGAAGTGCAGGCGCCAATAGATCTCCTCGCGCGGCAGACCCGGGCACGCGGCGACCAGGGCGTCGGCGAACCGGCGCAGGTGGGAGACGTCGGTGCGCAGCACTTCGCGCACCGCCTCGGTTCCCTCGCTGCGGGCGCGGATGATGAACTGCATGGCGATCCGATGAGCGTCGCCCCGCCCCGCCCAGCGCATCGGCGGTTCGATCAGGGCGTTCAGAATCGCGCGCACCGGCGGGTTTCCACCGTGACGGCTCGAAGCCTCATGCAGCATCCGCGCCCGCTCGCGGCTGAGTTCGGTGGTCCGCCGCCGGAAGATCTCGAACAGCAGGGCGTCCTTGGAGCCGAAGTGATAATTGATGCTGGCCAGGTTGACCCCGGCCTCGGCGGTGATGTCCCGCACCGAGACATTGCGAAAGCCGTTGATCGCGAACAGCCGCTCGGCGGCGGATAGCACCGCCGCCTTGGTCGCCGCGTCGTTGTCGGCGACGGGGGCCGGATCTTCCACGGGTTCGGCGGTCAGAAAGTCGGTCATGGAAAGATCACGTTCGAAAGGGCCGAACACTGTCGTCCCATGGCCGCCCCGGACGCAATTCATTTTAATATTGCGTCATCCAGATGCAGGTGAGCGGTAGAGCGCGGTCACGCTGCGGCGATCGCCTTTTCGATGTCCTGAGTTCCGTGGCCGGTGAGGTCCTTGGCGATCTCGGCCATCAGCTTGGCCGACAGCGCCTTGTGGTAGTGCTTGCGCAGCTCGCCCAGGGTGCGAGGCGCCGCGATGATCACCAGTTCGGCGATTTGGCCGCTGAGCACCTTACGGTTAAGCAGTTCGGCGACACCCGCCGCGAATCCCTCTTCCGCGCCGTGCTTGTCGTCTGGATTGTCGGAGCCGGTCGGATGGTGGGCGTGCGAACCGTTCCCTTCGTCGTTGGCCTTGGTGACCGGTAGCGCATCGAGCGTGGGATTGGCTTCATCGCCGCTATTGCGAAAAAGGTGAAGTATATGGCCATCCGCGACGGCCACGGTCGCACCTTTGGGAAGCTGCATCGACGAACTCCTATATCGGATCAACGGCGCGCTCGACCGCATCGGTCTATCAACGCCGCCAGACGACTTTGGTTACGATGCATCGCATCATGCTGCCGGAAGCTCCAAAAGGTCCGAAGCCCCTTGTTTCCTGTAGGGGAACGGGCTTGAAAATCGACGGCGAGGGCCATCGCCAACAGCACTCTGGTCGCCTTTGGCAAGGTGAACGCAAGAGCGGCGGCGCCGCTCAATCATTGGCGCCGTGTGGTGAAGGAAGCGCGGTGGACCACCATGGCGGACGCTCAGACGACATTTTCGAAGTCCAAGGTGGTCAATGCCGAGCGCATTCAATTTGAAGTCGGCGGCGGCGCGTTACGTCCGATCTGCGCGATCGATTTCCGCCGCCAGATCGTTTTCGTGGAGTTCCTCGGAACTCACGCCGAGTACGACGCTGTCGACGCCGCGTCGGTGGCCCAATTCTAGGAGGCTGACATGGACATTCGCCCCATCCGCAATAAAAACGACCATACGGTCGCCTTGCGTGAAATCGACCGTCTGTGGGGCTCGCCCTAAGGCACGGACGACGGCGACAAACTGGACATTCTTGTCGAGCGCGTAGAGCGCCACGAGGATATTCACTCTCCTATTCCCTACGCGGATTCGGTCGGCGTCGTGCGCTTCGTCATGGAACAGAACGACTATAGCCAGGCGAACTTGGCCATCCTGCTCGGTTCACGCTCCCGCGCCTTGGAGCTGCTGAACGGCAAGCGCGAACTGACGGCGTCAGCAAGACGGCCGTCTGGCGATGGCAGGAGCGGTTCATGGAAGAAGGCGTCGACGACCTTCTTCGCGATAAGGCCTGGCCCCCGCGCATCGCGCCTCTGAGCGCCGTCGTCGCCGACCGCGTAGTCGCCCTGACCCTCGAGGATCCGCCGGGCGAGACCACCCATTGGACGGCCGAGGCGCCTTCGACTGGGCGAACCTCAAGGACGAGTTGCGGCTCGGGATGGAAACTCGTGTGCGCCGACAGACGTAATGTATTCATGCCATCATCACCTATCGGGGAGAGGCCATCAGGCTGATTTCCGTTCGAAGGGCGCGGGCAAAGGAGATCAAGCGATATGAGAGTGACTGATCTGGATCAAGCATTCGAAGCCGGCGAGGATATCGGCGATCTTATCGGCTGCCCAAGGCGCGCCGGCCTAATCTCGATGTCCGACGCGTGAACGTGGATTGTCCTGGCTGGGTGGTGGTGTCCCTGGACTACACGGCGCAAACTCTCGGCGTCATGCGCCAGTCCCTCATCGAGATGTGGCTGGCCGATCGGTTGGAGCAACGTGCGATGACACCGTATTAACGGTCAAATAATGGTGGATCGAGCGCTTCCGCCCGATCCTACCGCACCAGCTCCCGCATCGCCTGGTCCAGGCCCTGGATGGTCAGGGGGAACATCCGGTCGCCGACGATCTGGCGCATCACGCTGATCGATGGAGTGTGCTGCCAGTGACGGGCCGGGGTGGGGTTCAGCCAGGCAACGCTCTCCCAGGTCTTGGCCACCCGGTCCATCCACACCGCGCCCGGCTCCTCGTTCCAGTGCTCGACCGAGCCGCCCGGATAAGTGATCTCGTAGGGGCTCATGGTCGCGTCGCCCACGAAGATGATCTTATAGTCGCGGCCGTATTTGTTGAGGATGTCCCAGGTGTCGAGCTTCTCGGCGTGGCGCCGGCGATTGTCCTTCCACACCCCCTCGTAAAGGCAGTTGTGGAAGTAGAAGAACTCCATGGTCTTGAACTCGGTGCGCGCGGCGCTGAATAGCTCCTCGCAGACCCGGATATGGCTGTCCATCGAGCCGCCGATGTCGAAAAAGATCAGCACCTTGATGGTGTTGCGCCGCTCGGGCTGCATGACCAGGTCGAGGTAGCCCTTGTTGGCCGTCTCCTTGATCGTGCCCTTCATGTCCAGCTCGTCCGGCGCGCCCTGGCGGGCGAACTTGCGCAGGCGGCGCAGAGCAATCTTGATGTTTCGAGTGCCCAGTTCGACGGTGTCGTCGAGGTTCTTGTATTCGCGCTTGTCCCAGACCTTGATCGCCTTGCCGTGGCGGCCCTTGTCCTGGCCGATGCGGATGCCCTCGGGATGATAGCCGTCGGCCCCGATTGGAAAGTTGCGGCCACGGCCGCGGGCGTTCTCGTCGCCCTCCTCGTCGCCGTCGCCTTCGCCCTGGCCTTCCTTCATCTGCTCCTTGAGCATTTCCATCAGCTTGTCGAAGCCGCCCATGGCCTCGATTTGCTTCTTCTCTTCCTCGGTCAGGAAGCTCTCGGTCAGGCGTTTGAGCCATTCGGCGGGGATGTCGGTGACCTTTTCCACCGACATCAACTCAAGGCCCTTGAACACATGGCCGAACACCACGTCGAACCGGTCCAGGAACTTCTCATCCTTCACCAGGGCCGTTCGGGACAGATAATAGAACTCCTCCACCCGCCGGTTGATCACGCCCTTATCCATGCCTTCCATCAGCATCAGATATTCCTTGAGCGTCACCGGCACCTTGGCGGTTCGCAATTCGGTGAAGAATTTCATGAACATCGGTTTGGGCTCTCTCGCGACCAGAAGAAGATGGCGGTCCGTGGCTTTTCTGTCCAGTGCGAACCGCCCCGCCGGCGCCAAAGGGCGCGCCTACCGGCTTCGGCGCAGGATGAATTCGTGATCGAGCGTCGCGCCGACCCTGAAAGTGTATTCCCCGACCTTCGCGAAGCCCATGCGCTCGTAGAGCCTTTGCGCGCCGAGGTTCCCCGACCAGACGCCGATCCATAGGTCGCCGGTCTTTTCGGCTTCCAGCCAATCTAGGGCGGTCCGCAACAGGCGCGAGCCGCGTCCGCCGCCTTGGAAAGCTGACAACAGATAGATCCGCTTCAGCTCGCCGCACCCCGGCGTGACCTCCGGGTGGGGCAGGCCGCAGGGTCCAGCCAGCGCATAGCCCATCGCCTCGCCGTCCTGTTCCATCAGCCAGGTAGCGGTGGCCATGTCGGTCAGGTGACCGCGTGACCGCTCGATGGCGTAGGCTTCGTCCAGGAACGTCTCCAGGTCGGCGGGTGGATAGAGATGGGCGAAGGTGGCGCTGAAGGTCTCGGCGCTCAAACGCGAGAGTGCCTCGGCGTCGTGGGCCTCTGCGCGGCGAATAAGGGCTTGCGACATGGTCTCCCGGTGATTCCCGTTCTAGTCTGCGACGATGCAGATTACCCTTTACACCCGTCGCGACAGGCTGAACCATCGCCGCTGCGGCGGAAAACTTGTATCGATCCTCCAGGACGGATACGACCCGCGCGGGCCGGCGAAGTCCGCAACGGCCCATGTCAGGGCGCTGCAAGGGGAATGACACCATGGCCGGCGCCGTGATCCTGGCTCGCCACGGCGAGCCGGCCCTGTCGCGCCGGGTGATGCTCACGGCTAAGGGCTATCGCGACTGGTGGGCTCGATACGAGGAAGGTGGCCTGAAGCCGGGGCAGATTCCGCCACCCGAGCTTTTGGTCCTGGCCAGCGAGGCGGGCGCGGTGTTCTCATCGACCCGCGAGCGGTCGATCCAGAGCGCCAAGGCCGTCTGCGGCGAACGCGCCTTCGTCAGCGACAAGCTGTTCATCGAAGCCCCGCTGCCATCGCCGCCGATCCCCGGCGCGATCAGGTTCTCGCCCAAATGGTGGGGCGTGGTCTCCAGGATCTGCTGGGGCATTTTCAACTATCACGACGGACAGGAGTCGCGCGCCCAGGCGCGCGCCAGGGCGGACCGGGCGGCGCGCATGCTGGAAGAGCACGCGGCGGGCGGGGCTGATGTGGTGCTGATCGCCCACGGCTATTTCAACTTCATGATCGGTCGCGCGCTGGTGCTCCATGGCTGGAGACGCGAGGCCGATCAGGGTTTCAGCTATTGGTCCAGCCGGCGGTTCACGCCTCCCAGTCGCTGACTGGCCGATCCTTGATTGTCGGGGCGTTGACTTGGCGTTGCGGCGGACGCCCCCGCTCGGCTAGGGTATTCGGATAAAATTCGAAGGGAAGGGCGACGGCCCCCATGACTGAACAGACCGACATCGCCGCGCTTTCGTTCGAACAGGCCCTGGCCGAGCTTGAAAAGATCGTCGCTGAACTGGAATCGGGTAAGGCCCCGTTGGAGCGCTCCGTCGATGTCTATCGTCGTGGCGCGCTGCTCAAGGCGCACTGCGAAGCCAAGCTCCGCGCCGCGCAACTTCAGGTTGAGAAGATCATCCTCGGGCCAGGCGGTCCGGTCGGCGTCGAACCGGCCGAGTTCGCCTGATCGTGCCCGCTCTTCTTCTCGCTCAGCGAATCACCCAGGCCGCCGACCTCGTCACCGTCGCTCTCGATGAACTTCTGCCACGAGCCGATGGTCCCGAATCACGTCTGACCGAGGCGATGCGCTACGCGGCCCTTGGCCCCGGCAAGCGCCTCCGCCCGTTCTTCGCCATGGAGACCGGCCGAATCTTCGACCTGCCCGAGCGTTCGGTGCTGCGCGCCGCTTGCGCCCTCGAGTGCATCCATGCCTACAGCCTGGTTCACGACGACCTGCCGTGCATGGACGACGATGACCTGCGCCGCGGCCAACCGACGGTGCATAAGGCCTATGACGAGGCCACCGCGGTGCTGGCCGGCGACGCGCTGCTCACCGTCGCCTTCGAGATCATGGCCGATCCCGATACGCATCCAAGTGGCGAGGTGCGCGCCGACCTGGTGCGTCATCTGGCTCACGCCTCGGGCGCACGGGGCATGGTAGGGGGGCAGATGATCGACATACTGGGCGTTCACGACGATCTGGGCGCCGTGGCGCGGATGCAACGGATGAAGACCGGCGCGTTGATCGCCTGCGCCTTCGAGCTGCCATTGGCCATGGCCAGGCCGAAGGACGCCGAGCGCGCGGCTCTGATGGCGTTTGGGCGGGATATCGGCCTGGCGTATCAGATCGTCGATGATGTGCTTGATGCGGAAGGCGATGTAGAGTCGCTGGGCAAGGCGGCTGGAGGTAAGGACGCGGCCCTGGGAAAGACCAATTATGTCACCCTGCTTGGGGTCCAGGCGGCCAAGGAACGGATCGCCCATCTGGTGATCCAGACCAAGGCGCATCTGGATCTGTTCGGCGAACGCGGTCAAATTTTGCGAACCGCCGTCGATTTCGTGCTAGAGCGAAGGAGTTGAGACTCAAACGGGGCCGCTTGCGGGCTTGGAATCTTAACAATCAACACAAGCGGCGCGCGATTTCGGCGCCGCGCAAGGCGGGGGCGCCTGACAGGTCCGATCATGGGTTCAAAAACTCCTCTTCTCGATAAGGTCGCCAGTCCGGCCGATACCCGGCGCCTCTCGCTGCCAGAGCTTCGGCGCCTGGCGGATGAGCTGAGAACCGAAACCGTCGACGCCGTGTCGGTCACCGGCGGGCATCTGGGCGCGGGCCTGGGCGTGGTCGAACTGACCGTGGCCCTGCACCACGTGTTCGAGACGCCTCGCGACATCCTGATCTGGGACGTCGGCCATCAGGCCTATCCGCACAAGATACTGACCGGCCGCCGGGACCGGATTCGCACCCTGCGCCAGGGTGGCGGGCTCTCGGGCTTCACCAAGCGGGCCGAAAGCCCCTACGACCCGTTCGGCACGGCTCACGCCTCGACCTCGATCTCGGCCGCCCTGGGTTTCTGCGTGGCGCGCGACATGCGCGGCGAAGACAACGCGGTGATCGCGGTGATCGGCGACGGCTCGATGAGCGCTGGCATGGCCTATGAGGCGATGAACAACGCCGCCGAGGCAACCAAGCGGCTGATCGTCATCCTCAACGACAACGACATGTCAATCGCCCCGCCCGTCGGCGGAATGAGCGCCTATCTGGCCGGTCTGGTCTCGGGCCACACCTATCAACGCATACGGAATATCGGCAAGGAGGTTGCCAGCCACCTTCCGCGGCCGTTCAAGGACATGGCCCGCAAGGCCGAGGAATATGCACGGGGCATGGCCACCGGCGGCACCTTCTTCGAGGAACTGGGTTTCTACTACGTCGGCCCGATCGACGGCCACAATCTCGAACACTTGGTTCCGGTGCTCAAGAACGTGCAGCAGATCCAGGATCGGCCGGTGCTGATCCACGTGGTCACCCAGAAGGGCAAGGGCTACGCCCACGCCGAGAGCGCCGCCGACAAGCTGCATGCCGTGGTCAAGTTCGACGTGGTCACCGGTCAGCAGGCCAAGCCGCCGATAACCAATCTTCCCAGCTATACCAAGGTGTTCGCTCAGGAACTGATCAAGCGCGCCGAGCGTGACGAGACCATCATCGGCATCACCGCCGCCATGCCGTCCGGCACTGGGCTGGACCTGTTCGCCAAGCGCTTCCCCACCCGCACCTTCGACGTCGGTATCGCCGAGCAGCACGCGGTGACCTTCGCCGCCGGCCTTGCCGCCGATGGCATGAAGCCGTTCGCCGCCCTGTATTCCACCTTCCTGCAGCGCGGCTACGATCAGGTCGTGCATGACGTGGCCATCCAGCGGCTGCCGGTGCGCTTCGCCATCGACCGCGCTGGTCTGGTGGGCGCCGACGGGCCGACCCACGCCGGCAGCTTCGATGTCGGCTATCTGGGCCAGCTACCGGGTTTCGTGATCATGGGCGCCGCCGACGAGGCCGAACTGGCCCATATGGTCGCCACCGCGGCCGCCATTGACGACCGGCCCAGCGCCTTCCGCTTTCCCCGAGGCGAGGGCGTGGGCGTGGCCATCCCCGAACTGGCGGAGCCGTTGGAGATTGGGCGCGGCCGGATCGTCCGCGAAGGCACGACCGTCGCCATTCTTTCGTTCGGCACCCGTCTCGCCGAAAGTCTCAAGGCCGCCGACATGCTGGCGGCTCGGGGCCTGTCGACCACCGTGGCCGACGCTCGCTTCGCCAAGCCCCTCGATATCGACATGATCCTGCGCCTGGCGCGGGAACATGAGGCCCTGATCACGGTGGAAGAGGGGTCGATCGGCGGGTTCGGCGCTTTCGTGCTGCACGCTCTGGCCGAGCACGGGGCGCTCGATCGTGGTCTGAAGGTCCGCACCCTGACCCTGCCGGACATCTTCCAGGATCAGGACAAGCCCGAGGTCATGTATGCCCTGGCGGGCCTGGACGCCGAGGGCATTGTCCGGGGGGCGCTGTCGGCTCTTGGCGCCGAGCGGGTGGCTCAAAGCCGCCGCGCCTGATCCACCCCGCGCGAGGGAATCACTGGCGCGGAACCCGATCTCAGGTCAGGTTCCACCGGTCATGACCCTGCTCGACAGATTCATTTTCAAAGGCCGGCATTCAGGGGCTGATGAAGCCCTACTCGGAATGCTGGAGGCCATGCGCGAACCCGCCGCGCTTTGCGAGCTGGACGGTCTGGTCATCCTTTCGAACGCGGCCTGGCGTGAAAACCTAGGCGAGAGCCGTGAGCGGGTTCGCGCCGGCGAAGGCGTGTTCAAGGCCTTTCGAGAGGCGGCCAGGGCCGGCCGCGGCGAATGTCTGCTGCGATTGGCCGGGTCGGACCGACCGGCGACGATCGCCGCGATCAACTCTGGCCGGTTTCTAGTGCGCGTCGCGGACGGAGAGGCGAGAGTGTCCACGGCCGCCGCGATCCCGGAAGCCGTCCTGCCCCCAGTGCTGGCCGGGCCGGCGCCGTTCGGCGCGGCGCTGATCGAGGGGGTCGATGCTTTCACCGGCGCCGTCGTCGAGTCAAACCCGGCATTTTGGGCCGTGGCCGGCCGGCCGGCCTGGCCTGACGCGACCATGGCCGATCTGATCACGCAGGCCTCCCGGGTCGATGTCGCCGCTCGTCTGGCGGACGGTAGCAGAGGCCCATTCGACGTCGCCCTGTCGTCGGCCCCGAACCGCTCGGCACAGCTCTATCTGGCTTCCGCCGGCCAGCGTATCGCCGCCTATCTGCTTGATGTGACGGTTTGGAAGGATTTGCAGCTTCAGCTCGCCCAGCGCCACAAGATGGAGGCTATCGGCCAGCTCGCTGGCGGTGTCGCCCACGACTTCAACAACCTGCTCAGCGCCACCGGCATGCGGGTCGACGAGCTGCTGCTGCTCCACCCCCTCGGCGATCCGGCCTACGAAAGCCTCACGGAGGTGCGGGAGGGGGTCAACCGCGCCGCGGCGCTGGTGTTCCAGCTTTTGACGTTCTCGCGCAAGGCGACGGTGCGCCGCGAAACCGTGGATTTGCCCGAAACCCTGATCAATTTCGAGATTCTGCTCCGGCGTCTGTTGCGCGAGAACATGCGTCTTGAGACGCAGTTCGGCCGCGACACCCCCCTGGTGCGGGTCGACCGGGCGCAACTGGAGATGGCGGTGATGAACCTGGTGGTGAACGCCCGCGACGCTCTCAAGGGCGCCCGGCGTGACGGTTCGGGCCTGATCCGGCTGCGCACCGCCGGCGTTGGTCCGGACGAAGCCCGGGCCTTGGGTCATCCCGGCCCGGCCGGCGGCCAGATGGCGCTGATCGAGGTCTCTGACGACGGCCCCGGCATACCGCCGGAGGTGCTGGACAGTATCTTCGAGCCGTTTTTCACCACCAAGGCCATCGGCGAGGGAACGGGGCTGGGTCTGGCCACGGTCTATGGCATCGTCAAGCAGTCGGAGGGCGCCATCGTCGCCGTCTCTCCGCCCGGCGGCGGCGCGGTCTTTCGCATCTTCCTGCCCGCTCACAGCCCGCGCCTGACCTTGGTTACGCCGCCCGCGCCGGAACCCCAGCGGGCGCCCCGCGACCTTTCCGGTTCGGGCTGCATTCTGTTCGTCGAGGACGAGGAACGCGTGCGCGATATCGCCGCCCGCCTGTTGCGCGGCCGAGGCTATGAGGTCATCGAGGCCGGCGACGGAGAGGAAGCCCTGGAGCTGGCCAAGGCCAACGCCGGCCGCATCGATCTGATGATCTCCGACGTCTCGATGCCGGGCATGGATGGGCCGGAGCTGTTGAAAGCCGCCAGGCCGTATCTGGGGGCCGCGCCGGTGATGTTCATCTCGGGCTATGCCGAGTCGGAATTTTCCGACCTTCTGGAGGGAGAAACCGGAATTTCCTTCCTGCCCAAGCCGTTGCATCTTCAGTCGCTGGCCGAACAGGTCAAGGCGCGGCTGCGCCCGGTCGTCGGCGACCCTGCGCCTTGACCGCAATGCGCGAACGTAAAACCGCCAGGGTTCTGCTTCTGGATCCCGCCGGTCGAATCCTGCTGATGAAGGGCCGGTTGCCCAGCGCCCCCGACGCGCCCGGCGTGTGGTTCACCGTGGGCGGTGGCCTGGAGCCCGGAGAGAGCCTGACCGAGGCGGCGCGACGTGAAATCCTGGAGGAGACCGGTTTTACCGACGCCACCCTGGGGCCCGTGCTGTGGTCCGGCGAGCAGGTTCACCATGACCGCAAGGGCCGCCCAGTGATAATCAAGGAGACATATCTGGTGGCGCTCTGCCAGGGCGGCGAGCCCTCGCGCGACGCGTGGCAGGCGCTCGAGCGGGAATTCGTCGATGATATTCGCTGGTGGACGTCCGCCGAACTGGCCGCCTGCGTCGAGCCGGTTTTTCCGGCCGATCTGGCGCTAAGGCTGGATGAATGGCTGGCCAAGGGCGGGTTCACCGAGGGTTCATCGACCCAGGGATAGTTTGCCCAAATGACGCGCCGCACCGCATCCAAGGGTTCGCGAGCGCGTTAGCAGGGTCAAATCGATCGAATCCGATCGCCAAAGGAGATAAGAATGTTCCGAAACATGCTGTTGGCCGGCCTTGCCGCCGCCGCGTTCATCCCGTCCCTCGCCCAGGCGCAGAGCGAAAGCCAAGCTCGCTGTCAGGACCAGAAGCATGACAATCGCGTCGTCGGCACCATCGTCGGCGCGGGCCTCGGCGCCTTGCTGGGCAACGCCATTGGCGAACGTGGCGGCAAGGTCGGCGGCACCATCATTGGCGGTGTCGGCGGCGCGGTGGCCGGCAACGTCGTCGGCGGCGCCACGGTGAAGTGCGGCTCTAACCAATATGGCTATTATGACGGCAACGGTCGCTGGATGCCCAACACGTCGACCGCCTACGGTTTCTATGACGCCAACGGCCAGTGGGTCGATACGTCGAACCAGGGCGGCCAGGGCTACGCGCCGCCAGCCTCCGGCGGCTATCCGCAACAGGGCTACCCCCAACAGGGCTATCCGCAACAAGGCGGCTATCAGCAGCAAGGCGCCTACGATCAGCAGGGCGGCTACCCGCCCCCGCCGGCGCCTCCGCAAGCCTACGGGCGGCCGGCCTATGACAATCGCGACTATTGGGCCGGCGCGCCGCTCGACACGCGTGAGCGGGAAAGCTGGCTGGAGAACCGCATACAGCAGCGCATGGCCAATGGCGTCCTGGATCAGTGGCGCGGACGCCATGCCCTGCGCCAACTGCGTGACATCCAGCGCATGGACGCCGACTACCGCGGTTACAACGGCCGCCTGAGCGAGGAACAGCGCCGCGACATTTTCGCGCGGCTGGACAACGTTCGCGACGGTATCCGGTCCAACTACGGCCGGCCCGACACTTCGCGAACCTACTGAGCCAATGCGTCGGCCAGCGTCGTTTGACGTCGGCCGTCCCACGGTTCTACCGTCCTCCAAAGAAGAAATTTGCCAGACAAGACTTTGGAGGACGGACCCATGCGCCACACCGCCGCCCCGGTGATCGATGAACTGATCGAGCTGCGCGGCCTGCGCTTCCACTATCGCGACTGGC
>JAYVYH010000121.1:0-12805 GCA_043784385.1 Caulobacteraceae bacterium
ACCCTAGCGCCGGGACGAACCGCTTGCCATTTTTCAAACGCTCGTTAGTCACGAGCCCTGCAAGGAGCCCCGATGGCGCAAGACGACAAGCCCGCGAAGAGCCCGGAGGTCAGCTACGACGACCGGCCGTTCCCCTCGACCGGCGAACTGCCGCCCGAGGTGCAGGCCCCGCTGGCCGAGTACAAGGGCGAGCCGCCGCCTTCGCCGCAGTGGTTCAAGGACGCCATCGCCCAGGAGCCGGAGCGGATGTTCGTCGAGTCCCTCGGCGCCAAGCTCGAGGTGCTGGTCTGGGGCCAGGTCGGCAAGCCCGGCCTGCTGTTCGTCCACGGCAACTCCGCCCACGCCGACTGGTGGAGCTTCATCGCGCCCTTCTTCGCCGAGGACTTCCGCGTCGCCTCCATGTCGCTGGCCGGGATGGGCGCGTCCGACTGGCGCGACCGCTACGCCTTCACCGACTTCTCCGAGGATGCCGAGGCCGTGGCCCGCGCCACAGGGCTGTATGAAGGTGGCGTGAAGCCGATCTACATCGGCCACTCGTTCGGCGGCGGCCAGGTGTTCTTCGCCGCGGCCAACAACCCCGAACGGATGCGCGCCGCCATCCTGGTCGACACCGGCTTCGGCCCACCGCCCGAGGAGCTGGCCAAACGCCAGGCCCAGATGGAGGCGATCCGCAACATCCCCACCACCGACCGCCCGAGCCGGGTCTACGCGACCCTGCCCGAGGCGCTGAACCGCTTCCGCCTGATGCCGCCGCAGCCGGCCGGCAACCCGTTCATCGCCGACTTCATCGCCCGGCGCTCGCTCAAGAAGGTCGCGCTGCCGAACGGCGACAAGGGCCCCGATGGCACGGGCGAAGGCTGGACCTGGCGGTTCGACCCCAACATGTGGGCCAAGCTCGACCGCGGCGGCATGATGCAGCAGCACGCCCAGCGTCCCCACGGCGTGAAGGTCCCGATCGTCCACATTTACGGCGCCAAGAGCCGGATCGTGGAGCACCGCAAGGCCGGCGCTGCCTCGCCCTTCCCGCCCGGTATGATCGAGATCGAGATCCCCGACAGCCACCACCACGTGATGATCGACCAGCCGCTGGCCCTGGTGGCGACGCTCCGCGCCCTGCTGGCCGGCTGGTCGGCGGATGGCGCGGCCAACGATGGGACGCCTTGAGCGTTCCTGCGGTCTCGTGTAACTCCGGCCCTTAGAGTTCACGTCATCTAGAGAGCACGCTTCCATGGCCGGTCAGGCTTCCGACTACCACCGCGGCGAGATGGACATCCACGAGCAGGTCTCGACCTTCCACCTGGTCATGGGCATCACCAAGTGGGGCAGCCTGGTGCTGGCCTCGTTCCTGCTGTTCGTTGTCCTGTGGTTCTGCACCGGCGCCGGCTTCATCGGCGCCTTCATCACCGGGGCCGTGGTCGCGGTGCTGGGCATCGCGCTGCTGCGCAGCCGCGGCGCCGCCGAGCACTGACCCTACGCGAGCCAGGGCGCGCCCGACGCGCCCGTGAGACCCCGACAGACCGCGCCTGAGGAGAGCCTTCCGCACCATGGCCGTCATCGCCGTCACCAAGGAACGCCGCGCCGGCGAGACCCGCGTCGCCGCGGTTCCTGAGACGGTCAAGAAGCTGATCGCGCAGGGCTTTTCGGTGGTCGTCGAGGCCGGCGCCGGAACCGCCGCATCCTATGCGGACGACGACTACAAGGCCGCCGGCGCGACGCTCGCCAAGACCGCCAAGGAGGCGCTCGCCAAGGCCGACATCCTGTTCAAGGTGCGCGCGCCCGAGGCTGACGAGATCGCCGCGATCAAGGCCGGGACCCTGGTCGTCGCCACCCTCAATCCCTACCAGGACAAGGCCCAGCTCGCCGGCCTGGCCAAGGCCAAGGCCACCGCCTTCGCCATGGAGTTCGTGCCGCGGATCACCCGCGCCCAGGTGATGGATGTGCTCTCCTCCCAGGCCAACCTCGCCGGCTACCGCGCGGTCATCGAGGGCGCCGAGGCCTACGGGCGCGGCATGCCGATGATGATGACTGCCGCCGGCACCGTGGCCGCCGCCAAGGTGTTCGTAATGGGGGTCGGGGTCGCGGGCCTGCAGGCCATCGCCACCGCGCGGCGCCTGGGCGCGGTGGTCACCGCCACCGACGTGCGCCCGGCCACCAAGGAACAGGTCGAAAGCCTCGGCGCAAAATTTCTCGCCATAGAAGACGAGGAGTTCAAGAACGCCCAGACCGCCGGCGGCTACGCCAAGGAAATGAGCAAGGAATACCAGGCCAAACAGGCCGAGCTGGTCTCCAGCCACATCGCCAAGCAGGACATGGTGATCACCACCGCGCTGATCCCGGGCCGCCCGGCGCCCAAGCTGGTCTCCGCCGCCCAGGTGGCCTCAATGAAGCCCGGCTCGATCATCGTCGACCTGGCCATCGAGCAGGGCGGCAATGTCGTGGGCGGCAAGCTGGGCGAGGTCGCCGTCACCAAGAACGGCGTCAAGATCCTGGGCATTCCCAACCTGCCCGGCCGCATCGCCGCCGACGCGTCGGCGCTCTACGCCCGCAACCTGATGGCCTTCGCCGGCCTCTTCCTCGACAAGGCGGGCCAATTCGCCCCCGACTACGAGGACGAGATCCTGAAGGCCGCCCTGGTCACCCAGGGCGGCGCGGTCGTCCATCCCAATTTGAAGAGCTGAGGGCCGCGATGGAAGCCGTCGATCCCACCGTCTTCCGCCTGGCGATCTTCGTGCTGGCGATCTTCGTCGGCTACTACGTGGTCTGGAGCGTGACGCCGGCCCTGCACACACCGTTGATGGCGGTCACCAACGCCATCTCCTCGGTGATCATCGTCGGCGCGCTTCTGGCCGCCGCGGCGCATGGAACGCCCGGCGGCGCAACTGGCGCCAGCGTGTGGGTGTCGAAGGGGGCCGGCGCGGCAGCCGCTGCCCTGGCTTCGGTCAATATCTTCGGCGGCTTCCTGGTCACCCAGCGCATGCTCGCGATGTATCGCAAGAAAGACAAGGCGCCGCTTAAATGATCGCCAATCTGGCTTCCATCGCCTACCTCGTCTGCGGGGTTCTGTTCATCCTGGCCCTGCGCGGCCTGTCCAGCCCGGTGACCAGCCGCCGGGGCAACCAGATGGGCATGATCGGCATGGCCATCGCCGTGTCCGTCACCCTGGGAACCCTGTTCGCGACCGGCGCGCTGGATGGCGTCACCCTGGCCTTGATCGTCGCTGGTGTCGCCGCCGGCGGCACGGTCGGCGCGGTGGTCGCCCGCCGGGTGGCCATGACCTCGATGCCCCAGCTGGTGGCGTTCTTCCACTCGCTGGTCGGCATGGCCGCCTGTCTGGTGGCCGTGGCGGCGATCTACACGCCGGCGGCCTACGGCATCAATGAAGGCGGCGGTGTCAAGCTTGAGAGCCTGATCGAGCTTTCCCTGGGCCTGGCCATCGGCGCCATCACCTTCACCGGCTCGCTGATCGCCTTCGCCAAGCTCAACGGCAACATGTCCGGCGCGCCGATCCTGCTGCCGGGCCGCCACGCCCTCAACCTTGTCATAGCGGCCGGCGTCGCCGTGCTGATCGTCGTGCTGGTGCTCAGCGGCGGCCATGCGCTGTGGGCGTTCTGGGCGATCTTCATCCTGGCCCTGGTGGCCGGCGTCACTCTGATCATCCCGATCGGCGGCGCCGACATGCCGGTGGTGGTGTCGATGCTCAACAGCTATTCGGGCTGGGCGGCGGCGGCGCTCGGCTTCACCCTGGCCAACATCACCCTGGTCATCACCGGCGCCCTGGTGGGCTCGTCCGGCGCCATCCTCAGCTACATCATGTGCAAGGGTATGAACCGCTCGTTCATCTCGGTGATCCTGGGCGGCTTCGGCGGCGAGACCGGCGGGGCGGCGGCGGCCGGCGGGGCGGTGGAGACCCGGCCCGTGAAACAGGGCTCGGCCGAAGACGCGGCCTTCATCCTGAAGAACGCCTCCAAGGTGATCATCGTGCCGGGCTATGGCATGGCCGTCGCCCAGGCCCAGCACGCGCTGCGGGAAATGGCCGACAAGCTCAAGGAAGAGGGTGTGGAGGTCAAATACGCGATCCACCCCGTCGCGGGCCGCATGCCCGGCCACATGAACGTGCTGCTGGCCGAAGCCAATGTGCCCTATGACGAGGTGTTCGAACTCGACGACATCAACGCTGAATTCGCCACCGCGGACGTCGCCTTCGTGATCGGCGCCAACGACGTCACCAACCCCTCGGCCAAGACCGACCCCAAGAGCCCGATCTACGGCATGCCGATCCTGGACGTGGAAAAGGCCCAGACCGTCCTCTTCATCAAGCGCGGCATGGGTTCCGGCTACGCCGGGGTGGAGAACGAACTGTTCTTCCGACCCAACACCATGATGCTGTTCGCCGACGCCAAGAAGATGGTCGAGGGCATCGTCAAAGCGCTTTAGGGGCGGAGGCGCGGAGCCTTTGGAGTTGTGAAAATATTATCTGGAATCGTATTTTTCCTGGTCTGACTTCTTGTATTGTTTCTTCCCCTGACGGCCGTCTTGAGATTCCTGAACGGGAAAATACTGTCTCTAGACCGAACCCTCAAGGGGGGATGGTTTGTGTATAGAAAAGACAGGCCAGTCTTTTACTAGATAATATTTTTGACAGCTATTTTTGTCGCGCTTCCGATTTCTACACTATCTATTATGGTATCTATTTTCACGGTTTTTTGCAAATAATCTAGTTCAAGGCAACTCTGGGACACACTACGCAATCGATCGCCACCCGGTCGCGAGTAAAGTGGACTAATCCGCGCCCGAGCGGTGGACGACCAGCAGCGCGACGCCCGCCACCATCAGCGACAGGCCGACGACGACGCCGATCAACACGGTCGAGCCGATGGCGCTCATGAACAGCATGACGCCGCCCAGGATGAGGTCGACCACACCTGATCCCACTTGCCAGCGCCAGGCCGGATCGCCGCGCCGCCGGTGGCTGAGGCCCAGTCCGACCAGCGCGACGCCGTCGAGCAGCAGATAGGCGCCGACCACCACGGTGAAGGCGACCGCCGCCGCCGGGGGATCGACCAGCAGGAAGGCGCCGATCACCAGGGCGATCAGGGCAGAGGCCAGGCTCCAGCCCAGGTGGGCATGGGCGCGGCCCGCGAAGGCCGAGATCAGCCCGATCATGCCCGACAGGACCAGGATCCAGGCGAATACCAGAATAGCCGCCAGCCCCGCCATCAGCGGCATCACCACGGCCGCAAGGCCGAGCAGGATCAGCAGCGTCCCTTCGATCATCAGCCATGGTGATTTTTCCGAACCTTCGGCCACCCCACTCTCCTTCGAACGCGCTTGACCGTTGTCGGGCCGTCGCGCGACTGTGTCATCAAGCCTGGGAGGTCAGCGTTGGCCTAGATCAAGTGCGAGGGGAAGAAACAATATGGGTGACATTCAGTTAGGCGGCTTCGTCCACGACCGCTTCGCGCCGGTGCGCGAGACTTTCGCCGCCAATCTGCGGAGCGGCGCGGATATCGGCGCCAGCTTCACCGCCACGGTGGACGGCGAGACGGTGGTGGATATCTGGGGCGGTTGGGCTGACCCCGAGCGGACCCGGCCGTGGGGGCGTGACACCCTGGTCAATGTCTATTCCACCACCAAGACTATGACGGCCTTGACCGCGTTGCTGGTGGCCGACCGCGGCGATCTGGACTTCGACGCGCCGGTCGCCCGCTACTGGCCGGAGTTCGCCCAGAACGGTAAGGCGGGGGTCAAGGTCAGCCATCTTATGAGCCATTCGTCCGGCCTGTCGGGGTGGAAGCAGCCGATCGCCAAGGAAGACCTTTACGACTGGGAAAAGGTCACCAGCCTGCTGGCCGCGCAGGTGCCCTATTGGCAGCCTGGAACGGCGATCGGCTACCACGCCCTGACCCAGGGGTATTTGGTTGGCGAGGTGGTTCGCCGGATCACGGGCAAGACACTCGGCACGGTGTTTCGCGAGGAGATCGCCGAGCCGCTGGGCGCTGATTTCCATATCGGCCTGCCGGCCAGCGAAGACGCCCGGATCGCCGACCTGATTCCGCCGCCGCCGGGAACCGCCGTCGGCGACGGCGAGCAGAGCGAACTGTCGGCCAACATGTCGAGCAATCCGGGGATCAATGTGTCGGCCACCCGCACCCGCGCCTGGCGGGCGGCTGAAATTCCGGCCGCCGGCGGCCATGGCAACGCCCGCTCGATCGCCGAAATCCATGTGCTGCTGGCCAATGGCGGCGTCGCCAAGGGCAAGCGGCTGCTCTCGGAGGCCGGCTGCCGCAAGGCCCTGGAGTTGCAGATCGAGGGTCCCGACCTGGTTCTCGGGGTTCCGGCCCGCTTCGGCCTGGGCTTTGGCCTGCCAGGCGCCCATCTGCCGCTGCCCAATCCCAACACGATCTATTGGGGCGGCTACGGCGGATCGCTGGCGATCATCGACATGGACGCCCGCACCAGCTTTGGCTACGCGATGAACCGCATGGCTCCGACCACCACCGGCGATATGCGCGCCCTGGGGTTGGCTGCGGCCATGTGGCGGGGCCTAGCGGGGTGAAGACGGCCGGCCCCACCGGGTCATCGCCGATCAGGGTTGTTTGGCGGGGTCGAGCGCGGGTTTGGCGGCCATGGCCCTGGCCTGCGCCGCCTTCATGGCGGCTTGGCACTCCGGCGTGGCTCTATCGAAGTTCTTGATCATGCAGGCCCGAACGGCGGCACGGTCACCGGACCGCGCCTCGGTTCGGCACAGGGACATCGCCGACGACCGGCACGCTTCACGTGTAGACGTCGATGGTGGCGGGGTCTGGGCAAGGACCTGGGCCGCGGCGCTCAGCGCCAGCAGGCACAAACCGATGGTGGGCGGGCGCATCAAACACCTCCTGTGAACTCGACGTAGGCTAGCCCATATCAGCCGCGGCCAGGGCGCGCGCAATGGTTTTCCGCCTATGCGCCTCGTCCAATGTCGCGCTTAAACGCGCCGCAGCGGTTTTTGAACTGTATTCGAGGTCGGTGGGCTGTAAGGGCAGTGGGCGAGGCGAAATACCATGACCGCACAGACCAGATCGCCAACTCCACGCGGCCGGATGATCGAGATCGGGGCCGGCCGGGCGCTGCATGCAATATTCGCGGGTCCAGCCGCCACGTCAGCGCCACTCGTGGTTCTGGAGGCCGGCGCCTTCGGGTTCTCGTCCGATTGGACGGCGGTTCAGGAAAAGCTGGCGGTGCTGGGTATTCGCTCGATGGCCTATGACCGCGCCGGCCTGGGGTTCTCCGCGCCGGGGCCCGAGCCCCGGGATGGGCTGGCGATCGCCGGCGATCTCGAGAGACTGTTGCTTCACGTCGGCGAGCCTGGCCCCTTCATCCTTTGCGGCCATTCCATGGCGGGACTACGGGTGCGCCTGTTCGCGGCGCGCAATCCCGGCCGGGTGGTGGGCGTCGTGCTGGTGGACGCCACCACGCCCGAGGCGATGGACTCCAAGGTCGTCAGCGGCTTCGTCGGTCACTTTGGCCGGGCTTCCCGGCTGGCGGCCTGGGGGGCGGGAGCGGGTCTGCTGTCGCCGCTGTCGGGAACTGGGCTCGCCGACGCGATCGGACTGCCTGGCGCGGCCGGGGCCGAGAAGCGCTGGGCGTTCGCCGACGGCCGGCACAATCACTGGGCGGCGCGAGAGGTTGAATTCTGGTCGGACAGCGCCCGCCAAGCCAGGGAAGCAGGCGCTTTCGACGCGCGCCTGCCCGTCGCCGTGATCCTGGCGGGCGGCCTAAACGACCGCAGCGGGTTCAGGGTCGGCCAGATGGCGCCGGCCAGACAATCCAACCATGGATGGGTCGAAACCGTGGGCGGCGCCACTCACGCCACCATGCTCAACCACGAATTCGCCGACGCGATCGTTCGCGGTATCGAGCATGTTCGGGCAGTTAGGCCCGGATGACTTTCTTCGGCGCCGGGATCAGGCCTTCGCGCTGCATACGCTTGCGGGCCAGCTTGCGGGCGCGGCGCACCGCTTCCGCCTTCTGGCGGGCGCGCTTTTCCGAAGGCTTTTCGTAGTGCACGTGCCGCTTCATTTCGCGGAACGAGCCTTCACGTTGCATCTTTTTCTTAAGCGCTTTCAGCGCCTGGTCGACATTATTGTCACGAACGAAAATCTGAACCACCGGTCCTCCTGCGGGCTCCCGTGAAGCCACGGGACGGCGATTCCGGAAGGGCCCCTCCGGAACAAGGCGCGGCAATTAACAGGCGAGCGGGGTTTTGTCCATGCGAACCATTGGGTGTAGATGGCGGCATGAACAATGAATCCGATTGGGCCGTTCAGACCGAGGGGCGTCTGCTGGTTGCGGCTATCGCCCACGTCGAATCCCTGGGTTGGAGCCGGCGGCTGGTCGCCGCCGCGGCGCGTGACCTCGGCTTCTCGATTGCCGAGGCGGAGCTTTTGCTGCCCGAGGGTCCGCGAGACCTAGCCGCCTTGCTGGCGAGGCGACACGACGCGGCCGCGCTGGCGGTGCTCGCCGGCCAGGATCCCTTGGCCATGAAGATACGCGAACGCATCCGTGCGGGCGTCCTGGCGCGGATCGACGCGGCGATGGCGGATCGGCCGGCGACCCGCCGCTGGATGGGATTTCTTGCCTTGCCGGCCAATATGGCGCTCGGTCTGCGGCTGCTCTGGGCCAGCGCGGATGGGCTTTGGCGGTGGGCGGGCGACACCGCCACCGATGAGAACCACTACACCAAGCGGGTCTTGCTGGCGGAGATTCTGCTCTCGACCCTCGCCCTTCGTCTGGTCGCTGACGCCGACGCCGCCGAAAGACATCTCAATGGCCGGATCGCCTCGGTGATGGCCTTCGAGCGCTGGAAGGGCGGCTTCAAGCCCGCCGAAATCGCCGGACGACTGGCCTCGCGGCTGGGCCGTCTTCGCTACAACGGCCTTTCGTCCTGACGCCTTTTTGGCCTGACATCTATCGGCGGGGCTTGTCCAAGACGGACAGGCGATTGACGTGACCCATCTTGCGGCCCGGCAGGTGGGAGCGTTTGCCATACAGCCACACGCGGGTCTCCGGCTCGCGCGCCAGATTCGCCCAGGCTAGCGCCTCTTCGCCGAGCAGATTGGTCATTTCCACATGGTGAGTGGCCGCCGTCGGCCCTAGCGGCCAGCCGGCCACCGCGCGGATGTGCTGCTCGAACTGATCGACTGCGCAGCCGTCGAGGGTCCAGTGGCCGGTGTTGTGAACCCGGGGGGCGAACTCGTTGACCAGCAGCCGACCGTCATCCCGCTCAAACAGCTCCAGGCCCAGCACGCCCACATAGTTCAGCGCGGTCAGCAGGGTGGCGGCGATCCGCTCGGCTTCGGCGTGCAGGCGAGGCGGGCCGACCGCCGGCGCCGTCGTGCGTCTCAGGATACCATTCTCATGATGACTTTCGGTCAGCGGATAGATGGCGATTTCGCCGTCGCGGCCACGCGCGGCGATGATTGCCACCTCGCGGCGAAAATCCGCCGGGGTCTCGGCGATGGCCGGTAGTTGGCCGAGCGCCGCCAGCGCGCCGGCGGAATCGTCGGCCTTTTCCACCCAGATCTGACCCTTGCCATCATAACCGCCCCGCCGCGTCTTCAGCAGCAGCGGCGGCCCAAAGCGCCGGAAGGCCGCGCGGAGCTCCGCCTCGCTGTCGATCGCGACAAAGGCGACGGTGGGGATGCCGGCCTGATTGAGAAAGGTTTTTTCTTCGAGCCGATCCTGGGCTACGGCCAGGGCGCGAGGGTTGGGGGCCACCGCCGCGCCCAGGCGCTCCAGCTCACGAACCGCGCCGGCCGGCACGTTCTCAAACTCGAAGGTGATGACCTGGCACAGGTCGGCCAGGGTCTTGAGCGCGACGGCATTTTCGTATTCGGCCACAACAACATGGGCGGCCACCCGGCTGGCCGGGGAATCGATTTCGGGGGTAAGGATGGCGACATCGAAGCCCAGCCGCGCTGCAGCCAGGGCGAGCATTCGCCCCAGCTGTCCGCCGCCCAATATGCCGATGGTCGAGCCCGGGGGGAGGGGTGAGGGTGTCATCGCGATAGTCTTAGGCGTCCTCGACGGTCTCGGCGACCGATTGCGTCTGGCGCAGGCGAAACTCGGCCAGCCGTTCGGCCAGGGCGTCGTCCGACAGGGCCAGGATCTGGGCGGCCAGCAGGCCGGCGTTGCGCGCGCCGGCCTCGCCGATCGCCAGGGTCGCCACCGGCACCCCGGCCGGCATCTGGACGATTGAGAGTAGGGAATCTAGGCCGTTGAGGACTTTGGATTGCACCGGAACCCCCAAAACCGGTAGTTCGGTCATCGACGCGGCCATGCCGGGCAGATGCGCGGCGCCGCCTGCCCCGGCGATGATCACCTTGAAGCCAGCGGCCTTGGCCGACGTCGCGAAGTCATAAAGCCGTTGGGGCGTGCGGTGGGCCGAGATCACCTTGGCTTCGAACGCCACGCCGAGCGCCTCAAGGCTTTCGGCGGCGGCCTTCAGGGTCGGCCAATCCGAGCGGCTGCCCATGATGATCGCCACGCGGGGCTTGACTGTCATTTCGGGTCCTTCCAGGCGCCGCGGCGGCGGGAGGGCAAACTACAGGGCCGCGGGCCGGTCGGGCAACCTTCAGGGTTTCTCTCAGGGTTTCCGGACGATGGCGGCGGATTCCTGCGTATCCAGCTGAGCCTTGCGGAAATGGCTCCTGACCGCCGCCGGGTCGCCGAACTCCAGCAGTTGATCGGTGGCGGGCGTGTAGGCCGGCCAAGCTTGGCCACCGGCGCAATTGGGCTGCCCGCCGCGCGCGAAGCCGACCCAGCACGAATGGGCCAGGGCGGCCTCGGCCCGCTCGCTCGGGGTGATCAAGGGCGTCCGTCCAGGCACGGCGTCGAGGGAATCGAATACGAACGGGATTTCCGAAGCGTGGTTGGTTCCCGGGCGAATGCCTCTCTGTCGTTCCGGCACATAGGAGAAATAGTACAACCAGCTCGGCGCGCGGGTCGAAGCCTTGGCGGCGATCCAGCGGGCGGGCGCGCCCATCACGGCGTCATTGAACAGGGCGCGCGCCAAGACCGCCTTTGGAGCCAGGCCGGCGGCGCCCAACAGCGAGGCCTCGTTACTGTTGGAGCCGATGATCAAGGGAACCGGCGCCGCCGCGCCGCGCGCGAAGGCGTCCCGGGGGGTCTGACGAATCAGCCGTCCGTCGATCACCGGACCGACGTTTGCCGGAAGGGTGGCCAGATCGGCCACCGGAATGGCCCGGAGCTGTTCGGCCGACGCCGCTCCGCCGGCAAGGCCCAGCCGGGTCGCGAGCGCCGCGCCGCGAGACTCGGCCTCGGCGAGGCTGGGCGCCGGGCTCCAACCGCCGCCGGACTGCACGATCGCCTTTTGGAACAGGCCCCTGGCGGATGGGGTGGCCATCAGTTGGAGGACATCCTCTCCGCCAGCGGATTCGCCAAACAGGGTGACATTGCCGGGATCGCCGCCGAATGCGGCGATGTTGCGCCTCACCCACTTCAGCGCGGCGATCTGGTCCATCAGGCCATAGTTGGCCAGCGGTTGATCCTTCGGCGCCTCGGCGGTCAGGGCCGGGTGGGCGAAGAAGCCGAGCGCCCCCAGCCGATAGTTCACCGCGACCACGATCACACCGTCCCTGGCGAAATTCACCGCGTCATAACTGGGCAGGTTGCTGGCCCCCGCGACGTTGCCGCCGCCATAGATCCATACCATCACCGGCGCGCGCCGGGCGGCTTTGGGCGCGGTGACGTCCAAGGTCAGGCAGTCTTCCGCGGTCGGCCCGAAATAGCCGCCCAGATTGGGAATTCCCGGCGTGACCGCCTGCGGACAGGCGGGTCCGGCGGTTTTCGCGTTCAGCGGCTCACGCCGGGGCCGAGCGGGAGCTGGTGGTTTCCAGCGCAGAGCTCCGACCGGTGGCGCGGCATAAGGGATGGCGCGAAACACCGCCGCAGGTCCGGCCTCCAGGCCCAGCACTTTACCACTCTCGATACGGACGCTGGGCGCGCTTGCGTGGGCGGGCGCTGCCCACAGGGCCGCAAGCGTCGCCAAGCGGATGATACCTCGACCCATGGCGCTGTTCTCTCCGGCCGCTCAAAGTCCGATGATCTCAGCCTGGGGCGTCCGGTCAAGGGTGGGCATGGGGGCGGTCAAGGGTTGTGCCGGCGCCGGCCCTCGCTCTAAGACCGCAGTCTACGAAGGAAACGCGACATGCGCGCGACGATTGCTCTCATCGCCACGACCCTGTTCACCGTGTCGGCCGCCGCGGCGCCGGCGCCGGTCGGCCCGCTGCCTCGCGCCTTCGCGGGTTACAATCAATTCACCATACCCGCCACCGCCTGCCGAAGCCTTGGCCCGACCGAGGCCCAGTGCGTGGTCCCGGCCATGACCGCGGGCCGATATCTGATCGAGGCGACGGGGACATCCACCTCGCAGGGAGCCGACGCGATCCAGGCCCTGGAGATCGACATCGGCGGTCGCCAATGCGGCGTGGGCAAGAACGCCGCCCCCTGGCCCAGCGGCGCGCGAACTTTTCGCCTGAACTGCGAGATCTCGTTGCTTTCCGACTCGCCGGTGGTCGTGCGGGTGGTCTATGCCGACGCCAAGGCGGTCAAAGATCCCAAGGGCCCCACCCTGGCGATCCAGCCACTGCCCTGGAACGGTGTGCTTTTCAGTCAGCCTTTCGTTCCCAAGCAATAGCGGGTTAAGAGAAAAACAAGCAGTCGTGATTGTTACGGCTCAGGGAGACGGCTCATGCGCCAAATTCAGCATTTCGTGGATGGACAGGCGCTGGCCGGGACCAGT
>JAYVYH010000122.1:0-9478 GCA_043784385.1 Caulobacteraceae bacterium
CCATCCGGCCTTCCAGGCCGACGATTTCCGATACGGTGATCTGGATATTGTCGATGCCTTGGGCGTTCCAGAGCGGCTCGAAAAGGGCGTTGCCGAACCGCAGCGCCAGCAGGTTCTGGACCGTTTCCTTGCCCAGATAGTGGTCTATTCGGAAGGTTCGCTCTTCGGGAAATACCGAAGCCACCGCGTCATTGATCACGCGGCTGGAGGCCAGGTCGTGTCCAAGCGGCTTCTCCAGGGCCAGGCGGGTTTGGTCGCCGGTCAGGCCCGCGGCGGCCAGCCCGGCGATGGTCGGGCCGAACAGCGAAGGGGCCGTGGACAGGAAGATCCTCAGGCCATCGCCCGGCGCCTCGCCGAGTGCGTCGCGCAGGGCCATGAACTGCTCCGGCGCGGAAACGTCGAGGTGGACATAGCGCAGGCGGGCGATGAACTTGGCGACCTGATCAGGCTTCAGGCGATCAGCCTCGATGAAGTCGCCAAGCGAAGCCTCCGCCAGGGCCCTGAAGTCGTCGTCGGTCAGATCGCTGCGGGCGCTGCCCACGATCCTTAGGTCGTTCGGAAGCAAGCCGTCGGCGTCGAGGCCGTACAGTGAGGGCAGCAGCATGCGCCGGGCCAGATCGCCGGTGGCCCCGAACAGCAGCAGGCTCTTCATCGTGTGACGCCCATGGTGTGGGTCCGTGGAGGGATCAGGGATCGCCGTGCGCCTAGTTTGGCATGGCCCGCAAGCCAAGGGCAACCGCGCCCAGAGGGCCGGCGCGGTCCCCAAGCCCTGGCGGACGCACCATCCGAGACAGCAAAGTTGGCGTTAGCCCGGCCACATAGCCGCCCAGCAGGACCAGGACTGCCGCATGGATCATGGGAAACAGGAATGGCTTGCCAGTCATCACCCCGCCGCCGATCAGAATCCGCTGAGGCGACAGGGTCAGGATCAGGTTGACGACCATTTCGGCCAGGGCCTCGGCCACGGTCGGCCACGTCGGGTGATCGGGTCCCAGGCCTTCGGCCGGCGCTCCGGCCCGGGCGGCGATCGCCGGCCCCGACGCCAAGCCTTCAAGGCAATCGCCATGAAAAGCGCAGATGCCGGAAAATGGATCACCCGGCGCCCGCGGGATGCGCAGATGACCGATCTCGGGATGGATCCTTCCGTGTACCGGCTGGCCATTTACCACTATGCCGCCGCCGATGCCGGTACCCACGGTCACATAGACGACGACGCTCTGGCCGACCCCGGCGCCCCACATTGTCTCCGCGATCGCCGCCCCGCCGACATCGGTGTCGAACCCGATTGGGACGTCGAACCGCGCCCGGAAATGACCCAGCAGATCAATGTGCGACCAGCCGGGCTTGGTGGTCTGGGTGATGAACCCGAAATCCCGCCGTTTGGAATCGAGACCCAGCGGGCCGAAACTGGCGACCCCCAGCGCGTCCAGCCGACCCAGATCGCCGGTCCATTCGGCGATCTGGTCGAATAGGGCCGTCAGGGTTTCACCCGGAAGAGTGGTCGGAACCCGCGCCTGCCTTAGAATCCGTCGCCCCCGCGCGATCAGCGCGACTCCCTTGGTCCCGCCCAGTTCGACGCCGGCGACCAGGGGGGCCCGGCCGGTCACCGGACCCGCTTCCAGTTTTTTTATCCAGCCTTTTCCATTTGCAGATTCGGCGTGTGGCCGCCGGTGGTGGCGGTCTGGGCGGCCATGGTTTCCTTCAGCGCAGCCGTAGCCCCCTCGTGACCCATGATCTTTTGCATCACCGCTGCCCCGGCGCGCTCAAACGATTCGCGATGCTGGACCAGATATTCCCGGGACTCCCGCAGCTTGGCGACATAGCCGTTGATCTCAGGGATCACGTAGCGGGCGACCAGATCCCAGCTGCGCATGGTGTTCTCACGGTTCGCCCAGTCGTGGGCGAAGCCGATCACAGTGCCGAACCCACCGCTCAATTTCATCAGGCCGCGCAGTGACGCGACCAGATCGTCCGGCGTGCCGATGACGCTGACCGCGCCGTCGCTGAAGGCAGTCAGGTCCACGGCCTCGTCTGGCGACTTGTAGGCGACGACGCCCGGCCGCATCAGAGTGCCTACGTTGTATTCATTGTGCCAGCGCATCAGGCCCTCGCCGGCCTGGGCGCGTGCCTCGGCGCGGGTTTCGGCGATGTGCCAGGTCAGGACGACACGCCAGTTGTCGCGACTGACGGTCTGGCCGTGTTTCGCGGCGGCCTGTTCGGCGAAGCCCCACTGGGTGGGCAGGGCGAGCAGGCCGGCGCTCGACATCGAGCCGATCGACAGGACGCCCGCCCCATATTTGCCGGCCAGGGTCATGCCCGAAGGACTGACCTGGGAGGCGACTGCGAACGGCATCTCTTCCTGCAGCGGCAGTAATTGTAGGCCCGCGTCGCGCATCGTGAACCACTCCGATTCCTCAGTGACCCGCTCGCCGGCGAACAGTCGCTTGATCACGCCGATCGCCTCGTCCTGGCGGTCGCGCTGGACCATCGGGTCGATGCCGAGCGCGAACGCGTCGGAGGGCAGGGCGCCGGGGCCCGAGCCGAAGATCGCCCGACCGCCGGTCATGTGGTCGAGTTGCACCATCCGCTGGGCGACGTTGAAGGGATGGTGATAGGGCAGGGAGACCACGCCGGTGCCGAGTTTGATCCGGTGGGTGTGCTCGCCGGCCGCGGCCAGGAACATTTCCGGCGAGGCGATCATCTCCCAGCCGGAAGAATGGTGCTCGCCGCACCAGAACTCGTCGTAGCCCAGCTGGTCCAGATGCTTGGCGAAGGCCAGGTCGCTGCGGAACTGCAGCATCGGGTGCTCGCCGATCGGATGGTGCGGGGCGAGAAAGGCGCCGAATTTCATGCGGGACATCGTTGGGTTTCTCCTGGCGGCCGACGGCGCGCGCGTTTGCCGCCATAGATCAAACCCGGCGTGCGCTCACAATGGCCTTTGTCAGGGGTCGCGTCGGATAGCCGGCCTGATCTCGAAGTCCAGGCGATAGTCTCCCGCACCGATCCGATATCGATCAAGCGTGTCAGGCCCGCAGCTGCCCGTGCCCAGGCCGCGCTGGCGGACGTCCAGATTGACGATCACCTCGCCGCGGGGCGTCAGGTCCGTGGTGTGGGCGGCGGCGAACACGTCGGCGGGGGTGAAGCGCGTAGCCGAGCCCTCGCACAGGTCGGAGGGGGTGAAGCGAACGGCGGCGATGTCGCCGGCCAGTTCGATCCACCGCAGGCCTGTCTTGTTTCCGTGTTCCTGGGGCAGGACGTAGGGAACATATTGCCCGCTTACCGTGCCCGACCAGTGGCCCACGGCGGACGCGCGGTTGCGGTCGATGTAGTTTTCCAGCGGACCGCGCCCGAACCATCTCAGGGTCTCGAAATCGTCGGGCAGGGTGATGGTCACGCCCAGCCGCGGCAGGTCGTCCAGCGCCGGATGGATGCGAAAATCATTGCGAGCGAAAAGGCCGCCGTCGGCGCCGATCTCGTAGCTGTGGGTATGGACCACCGCTTCGGTGGCGATTTCGCAGGATGCAATCTGGACGATCGTCACCACCACCGCGCCATCCGCGCCATGAGAGACCGTCAAGGTCGGCTCCAGGAACGCAGGTTTATCCAGACCGGCCGCTTTCCAGCGGCCTAGCGGCTTGCGCTTCTGGCCGGTCCAGCCCTTGATGCCGTCGTTGTCGGTGGCGCCGCGCCAGATCTGCAGGCGCGGCCCAGCGGTTAGGATGGGGTGGTTGCGCCAGGTCAGCCGCGACAGCCGCCCCTCGGTGGCCGAGAAAGCGACCTCGAAACCCTCGCCGGTGACGCGGACATCGGCGCCATCCCGTTCGACAATAAGCTTCTCCCCCGGAGCGCGGGCGTCCCGCCCGCCTCTTGCTTTTTTGCGGTCGGGACGCCCGCGTTCCAGTTGGTCCCAGGCAACCTCATGGCCAGCCGACGCCCAGCGTGTCGCAGAAGCGAGGTTGAAGCGCACGGTCAGAAACACCTCCCTTTCCTCCGACGCTGCGATTGGCGGCAGATCGATTGTCACAACCTCGCTGGCGCCAGGCTGTGTCTCGAGGGCGGGCAGTTGTCCCGACGCCACCGCCTCTCCGTCCGCTTCCAGCACCCAGGTCCCGACCAGATCGGAAAGATCGGTGAAGTCGCGCCTGTTGTGGACCTTCAGTCGGCCGGCCGCCTCATCCTCCCAGATCACCGTCACCGGCTGGACTAGTTTCTTGAACTCCCACAATCCTGGATGGGGAACCCGGTCGGCGCCGACGATGCCGTCGCAACAGAAGTTCAGGTCGTTGGGCGCGTCGCCGAAGTCGCCGCCGTAAGCCATGAACGGCTGACCCTGGTCGTCGAGTTTCAGAATGCCGTGGTCGGCCCATTCCCAGACGAAGCCGCCCTGAAGGCCGTGATGCCTCTCGAAAGCGTCCCAATAATCTCCGAGCGAGCCGTTCGAGTTGCCCATGGCGTGGGAATATTCGCACAGGATCATCGGCCGTCGGTCGGTCGGGTCGTCGTCCTCGGCCCAGGCGACCAGGCTCTCGATCGACGGATACATCGGGCAGATCAGGTCGCTGGCCGGCTTGCCCCCATCGGGCGAACCGGGACCCTCGCCGAAGCCGGTCTTGACCGACTTGTCCCAGCCCCAGATCGCCCCTTCGTAATGCAGGGGCCGGGACGGGTCGCGCCGCCGGATCCAGCCGGCCATGGCGTCGTGGTTGGGGCCATACCCGCTCTCGTTGCCGAGTGACCAGGCAATCACGCTGGGGTGGTTCTTGTCGCGCTCGACCATGCGCAGGCCTCGCTCCAGAAACTGGGTCGCATAGCGTGGGTCGTCGCAAAGCTGATGCAGATAGGCGTGAGCCTCCACATTGGCCTCGTCGATCAGATAAAGGCCGTATTCATCGCACAAGTCGTACCACGCCTCGGCGTTGGGATAGTGCGAGCAGCGCACGGCATTGACGTTGAAGCGCTTCATCAGCTCGATATCGGCGATCATGTCGTCGCGGGTGATGGCCTTGCCGCGAACCGGATGATGCTCGTGGCGGTTCATTCCAGCGATCATCACCGGCCTGCCGTTGATCAGCAGTTCGCGATCGCCCAGTTCAACCCGCCGGAAGCCGACCCGGCAGGACGTCGCCTCTACCGCCGGGCCGTCGCCGTCGTGCAACGACACCACCAGGGTGTGGAGTGCTGGACTTTCGCTCGACCACGGCGTGGGAGCGGGGATATTCGCCGTCAGGGTCACCATGTTCAGCGGCCCACGATAGGGATGATGATCGGTGGCGTTGGCCTTTACTGGGCCGGTCAGAGGTTCGGTCAGCACGGCGCGTCCGTCGCCATCGAACAGTTCGGCGCGCACGATCCAACCGTCGCGGGGCGGGTCGGTGAAGCCGAGCCTCACTGTCACCGTCAGATGGCCTTCGATCAGGTCGCCTTTCAGCGCAGCAACGGCGAAGACGTCGTCGATCCAGGTCCGGCCGGTGGAATACAGGAACACCTCCCGGTGGATGCCGCCCATCCACCATTGGTCCTGATCCTCGACAAAAGATGCGTCCGACCATTTGATCACGGAGCAGCAGACCAGGGCCTCTTGGCCCGGCGTCAGGAACGGGGTCAGATCGAATTCCTGCGGCAGGCGGCTATCCTTGCCCATCCCCACCGCCGCGCCGTTCACCCAGACATGGAGCACGCTCTCGGCGCCCCCGACGTGCAGCACGATCCGTCGCCCACTCCAGTCCGCTGGAACCCGGACGGTCGTGCGGTAGAGCCCAGTCGGATTGTCGTCCGGCACATTGGGCGGCGGCGTGTCGAAGGGCATCCGCACATTAGTGTAATGCGGCCGATCATGCCCGTGCATCGTCCAGTTTGACGGCACGGGAAGCGTTCCCCAGGCTGTTTCGTCGAAGGCCCGATCGGCGAAATCGGTGGAAACGGCCTCGGGGCGCGGCGCCAGGCGAAAGCGCCACTCGCCGTTCAGGCTCAGAAACCAAGGCGAAACCTCGCGGTCACAAGTCCTGGCCAACTCGCCATTGGGAAATGGATACAGCGTGGCGCGCGCCGGCAGCCGGCCCACACCCGCCAGCTCAGGTCTGACCCAGGTGCGGCCGGGTCCGGCGCCGAGCAGTTTCGTAACATCGCCAGTCATCCGCCGCGGCCTCCCATGCCGTCATCCTCGTGTCAGGACTCGCCCGCGACCGCAAAGCGCGGCAAAGACGGTTTTCCAGAGCCGCCATGCCCCAATCCCAAGGATGTCGCCAGAGTGACCCGCCTGCTCATCTACGCCCCGTCCCTTGCCGCCGTCGCCGCCGAGATCGACGCCAGGGCGCCGGGCCTCGATATCCTGATCATGGACGAAGCCGGCGTCATAACCCTTCGCGGACAGGTGGTTTCAGCCGACGACGCCGCGCCTGACATCGTCTGGGCGGACCATCGCGCGTTTCTCGGCTCCGCCAGCCGCATGTTTGCCTCCACGATGCTGAAGTCCCCCGCCCTGAAGTGGGTGCAGAGCGCCGCGGCCGGGTTCGATCACCCGATCTTCCAACAGATCGTCTCCAAGGACGCTGGCCTCAGCATCAGCCACGGCCAGGCCGTCGGCATCTCCGACTATGTGCTGTGGGGCGTGCTTGACCATTTTCAGCGCGGCCCCGGTTGGCGCGAGGATCAGTCGGCCAAGGTCTGGCGCCCCCGGCCGTTCCGAGAAGTCAACGGCTCAAACTGGCTGATCATCGGGTTTGGCGCCATCGGCCAGGCGGTGGCCACCCGGGCGCGGGCCTTCGGCGCGTCGATCACCGGCGTGCGGCGTAACCAGACGGCGCACGCCCTGGCCGACCGCATTGGGTCGCTGGCCAATCTGCCGGACCTGCTGCCCACCGCCGATGTGGTGGTGCTTTCGAGCCCTCTGAATGCCGAGACGCGCCAACTGGCCGGCCCGGATTTCTTCGCCGCCATGAAGCCGCGTTCGGTGCTGGTCAATGTTGGGCGAGGGGGCCTGGTGGACGAGGCGGCGCTGTTGGCCGCGCTCGACGCTGGCGTGCCGGAGCATGCTTTGCTGGATGTGTTCCAGACCGAACCCCTGCCGGCGGAAAGCCCGTTCTGGAGCCATCCCGGGGTTAGCCTGACACCCCATTCGTCTGGCATCACCGGCGGGCAGGACATCCGCAACGCCGCCCTTTTCCTGGACAACCTCAGTCGGTTCGTGGCCGGCCAGCCGCCCTTGAACCTCGCCGATCCCAAGGATGTGCTTGGCGGTTAAATTGACAAGCGCCGGCCGTGGCGTAACCCTCTGGCGAAACGGTCAGGGCCGAGCGGTCAGGGAGAAGAACAGTGAAGATCCCATGGGGCTTGATGGCGGTGCTCGCGCTGGCCGCGGGGCCGGCTTCGGCGGCGATTTCGGTGCTCGGCGGTGGGGAGGCTCAGGATTGCTATCTGGCCGCCAAGGCGGGCAAGTCGGACAATGCCTCCCTGGCGGCGTGTAACTTCGCCCTGGACACCGAGATGCTCGAACCTCGTGACCGAGGCGGCACCCTGATCAACCGCGGGGTGATGAAGCTGCTTCGCGGCGAGTTCGACGCCGCCCGGGTCGATCTGGACGCCGGCATCGCCCTGATCCCCGAGGTGGGCGAAGGCTGGGTCAATCGCGGGGCCATGTACCTCGGCAAAAGGCGCTACAAGGAAGCCCTGGGCGATATCGACAAGGCCCTGACTCTTGGCGTCAAGGAGCCTGCCAAGGCCTATTACAATCGGGCCATCGCCTATGAGGGCCTGGATGACGAGACCTCGGCCTACCTCGACTATCAACAGGCCCTGGTGCTCCAGCCCGGCTGGGAACTGCCCCAGCACGAGCTTCTGCGGTTCAGCGTCACGAGACGTTGATCGCCACAACTGTGTATATGTATTAAATCTTAGCAAATTTACGAACTTCGACATCTGGGATCAGGGCGGCGCAACGCGAACGAACTTGCAAACGGAAAGTATTTCCTGGCATTATCTTATTTCCATCTACAATTCATCTGACAAATGAACCAAAACCAGCTAACCAACACAGGCGGATCGACGCCCCGTAGACCCCGGTCGGGGACGTTCTTTAGGGGGAGTTGGTCGAAGCCGGCGCCAATAATATGGTCTCAATGAGGATTCGAAAACGAGACATTGGCCCGCTTGGATCCCAAGCAGGCTTTGGTTTGCGAACAAACTATTAAATTCCAACGAATGGATGCTTTTGTCGAATATTACAAATTGTCAAATAATTTCATGCCGTTTCTTTCACCCTTGACAGCTGTCATACAATCGAACCTGATTACAATATTGCCAACTGGATTGCTTGGCCGGACCACGGGGGTTCGATGACGAATGATTTCAGCGCGTGAGCGAGCGCACGAGTGATAGTCTTGCGCCACCAGGCTTGGCCGCGCTTGCGGCAGTGGGCGCCGTCGGTGGTCTGGCAGTCGTTCCAAAGCGCTGAAAGCATCGCCCTCAAGGGGTTTCGCTTCCACCGTCAGCCCAATCGCTGTTGCGCGATCCTCAACGTATATTCGGTCATCGGACCCCAAGTTTACTCTACAGTTCTTAAACTGAAGCGGCCGCCAGCTTTCACGTTGGGTTCGCCGTGGGGAATGAAATGAGATTTTTTGGCAAACGGTGGATATGGCGATTACTGTCGCCGCTTTGCGTAGCTCTGGGGGTCTTGACCTCTTCGAGTGCGCAGACTCAGGTCAAGTTGGCGCAGAGCCACATACCCCACGTCATTGTGGTGATGCAGGAGAACCGGTCGTTCGATCAGTATTTAGGCACGTTTCCGGGCGCCGAGGGCATTCCGCAGGGCGTATGCGTGCCCAACCAGCCCGGCGTGCCGGCTGCCGGTTGCACGGCGCCGTACGACGATACTGACTTGATCAACGCTGGCGGCCCGCATGATCGTCAGAATTACGTTGCTGACTTAGACGGCGGCGCTATGGATGGATTCACCTATCAAATACCTTAATAATTCACATTGCCTGCCGACTGGATCTCCCTAATGTAAGCGGCAGGCGTTGGAAGTCGCCGCCCATGACGTGATGGGTTATCATACCGCGGCGGAGATCCCAAACTACTGGACTTATGCTTCCAGCTTTGTTCTGCTCGATCATCGTTTTGAATCTGTCGCGGACTATAGCTATCGGTCGCACGTGGCCCTGGTTTCCGGTTGGATGGCGAAATGTACAAGCGCCGATCTAATGAGCTGCGTCTCTACAACTGGTCTTCCGCCACCCACCTCGAATACATTCCTATCTTGGACCTACCTACCGTATCTGCCGGACAGCGCTCACGTCAGTTGGACCTACTACCTCGGCGAGGGCGACGAGCCGGATTGCAGCAACGGGCAGATGACCGTAATTACCCAGGGCCTTTTGCGGGTAATTACCCAGGGCCTTTTGCGGCTAGGAATCAGGCGGCGACGACGCCGAGGATGGTCTGGAACCTGTTGACGCTGGGTTTGAGACGGGCGGTGTCG
>JAYVYH010000123.1:0-4078 GCA_043784385.1 Caulobacteraceae bacterium
AAGTTGAAAAGCTGAAAGGTCGCTCGGTCGTGGCGGAGGTCAGGCATGGAAAAGTCGAGAAAATGGACGCCGAGGACCTCCCTATGAAGCGGGTGAAAGAGCACCGAAAACTGGCGTCGATGAACGGCGAGCTGCTGAGCGCGGGATTCTCCCCGATCCAATTGGCCCAATATGACCCGGTCTATTACGGCTACTGCTTCGATGACGGAGTCGGATATAATTGCTATTGGTATCCAGCTTCCGACGTCAACTATCAGGACTATACATGGGAGCCCTACGACCCAGCCTACTGAGATCCGAGGCCATACTCTTTGTGACAAGAAGGGTCGGCGAGGTCGGACGATGGTTAGACCACCATGACAACCGGGAGGGCCAGGACGGCAGCTGTGGTCCTCCCGGCGGTGATGAACGGGTTGCGGTGGGTTGCGTTCGCCGGTGTGAGGCTCTGCGTGTCCACGCCGCAAGCATCCGGTGAACCCAGCGCCGTCGTAGGCTACGCCGCGGCGACTTGGGCCTCCCGCATCGCGTTCCAGTCCAGGACAGCAACTCGTCGATCTACTTTTCGGGGTGGCTGGCGATGCGGTCGAGGACGTCGGAGAGCCAGGCTCGGGGATCGATGTTGTTCATCTTGGCGGTGACGATCAGGCTTTACATGAAGGCGGCGCGCTGGCCGCCGCGATCCGATCCGGCGAACAGCCACGACTTTCTGCCCAGGGCGATACCGCGGAGGGCGCGTTCGGCGGCGTTGTTGGTCAGGCAGATGCGGCCGTCGTCGAGGAAGCGGCTGAAGGCTGGCCAGCGCTTCAACATGTAGTCCATGGCCTTGGTGACTTCGTTGCCGTGCGAGAGCCTGGCGCGTTCCTGGACCATCCAGGCATGCAGGTCGGAGAGGAGGGGCTTGCTCAGTTCCTGGCGGCCAGCGAGCCGTTGATCGGCGGTCATGCCGTTTAGGGTCCGCTCGATATCGAACAGGCGGTCAATATGCCGGAGGGCCTCCAGGGCCATGAGCAAGATGACCACGTCGGTCTTACCCTGGGTCTTCTCGCGGACATTGGCGGCGGTGTCGGCCATCCGCGCCGATCCGGATGTGCCGGGAATTCAAGGATTTGCTGATCGGCTGGTCAGCCGCCCGGCGCCCAGGGGTGTTGCACCAGGGCGCCGGGCGTAAAAGCAAATACCCAGAAGGCGCCAAACATCGCCACGATCAAGCCCGTCACGGATGAGCTTATCGGATGGATGACGAGCTCGCCGGCGCTGGCGAGCCCATGCCGATGTTCGGCTATATTGGCCTCAGACTTTCATGTCGAAGCGGTCTAGCATCATAACCTTATTCCAGGCCTTTACGAAGGCTGTGACGAAGCGCTTGTGGCCGTCGCTACCGGCGAAGACCTCGGCGACGGCGCGCAGTTGGCTGTTTGAGCCGAAGACGAGGTCGGACCGGGTGGCGGTGAAGCGGTTTTCGCCGGTCGTCCGGTCATCTAGCATGAAAGTCATGCCCTGCGGATCGGCCTTTTTCCACTCGTAGTCCATGCTGGTGAGGACGGTGAAGAAGTCGTTGGTCAGCACGCCGGGGCGGTTCGTGAAGATGCCGTGCTTCGAGCCGTCGTGGTTGGCGTTCATGGCGCGGAGGCCACCGACGAGTGCCACCCATTCAGGCGAGGTGAGCGATAGGAGCTGGGCCTTGTCGAGGAACATCTCTTCGGGTGAGACGCCCTGGGAAATGTCGTCGAAGCGGTCGTCGAGATAGTTGCGGAAGCCGTCGGCGACAGGCTTCAGCCACTCGAACATTTCGATGTCGGTCAGCGCCTGCGTCGTGTCGCGGCGGCCGGGGGTGAAGGGCACCTCGGTCTCCACACCGGCGTCATAAGCGGCCTTTTCGAGAGCAGCGCAGCCGCCCAGCACGATGAGATCCGCAAGTGAGACCCTCTTGCCGCCAGCCTGCTTACCGTTGAAGTCGGCCATGACACCTTGCAGGGTGGCGATGACTGGAACGGTGCGGCGATTGACCGCCCAGTCCTTCTGCGGGGCGAGGGCGAGGCGTCCGCCATTGGCGCCGCCGCGCTTGTCGCTGCTGCGGTGGGTGACGGAAGCTGAGAAGGCGGTGAAGACGAGGTCCGAGGGCGAGATGCCCGTAGCCAGGATCTGCTGCTTCAGAGCGATCATGCCCGCTTGGTCGACCAGGTCGTGGTCGAGGGGTGGGATGGGGTCCTGCCAGAGCAAATTGTCTTCGAGCGTCTTCTCGACGCCCAGGTAGCGTTCCCGCGGCCCCATGTCGCGGTGGGTCAGCTTGTACCAGGCCTTGGAGAAGGCCTGGGTGAAGGCGTCGAAATCACCGAGGAATTTCTCGCAGATCTTGCGGTACTCGGGGTCGACCTTCAGCGCGATGTCCGTCGTCATCATCATGAGCGGGTTCATTTTGCCGGGCACGTGGGCGTCCGGGGTATTGGGCGCGTCGGGGTTCGCCGGGGTCCATTGCAGGGCCCCGGCCGGGCTTTTGATCTGGACCCAGTCGAACTTGAAGAGGTTTTCCAGGTATTCGTTGTCCCAGCGGGTCGGGTTAGTGGTCCAGCTGCCCTCGATGCCGTTGGTCATGGTGTATTCGGCGAAGCCGGTGCCCTCGGGGTTTTGCCAGCCGAGACCCATGGCTTCGATAGGGGCTATCTCGGGGGGCGGCCCAACCTCATTGGCCTTCACCATGCCGTGGCTTTTGCCGAAGGCGTGGCCGCCGGCGATGAGGGCGACGGTTTCCTCGTCGTTCATGGCCATGCGCGAGAAGGAGATGCGGATGTCGCGCGCTGAGCCAAACGCGTCGCCGTTGGAGTAGGGGCCCTCGGGATTAACGTAGATAAGGGCCTGGTGGGTCGCGCCGAGGGGGTTTTCGAGGTCATAGTCGGCGTCGCCGTTCTTGCCGCGCCAGCGCTTGTCACGGGTGACCATACTGTCGAAGGAGGAGACGTTCTTCGGATCCCACACTTCGGGGCCCCAGTAGGTGCTGTTGTCGGCTTCCCAAGCGTCGTGGCGGCCGCCGCCGAACCCGTAGGTGGGGAAGCCCATGATCTCAAGCGCGCAGTTTCCGGTGAGGACCATGAGGTCGCCCCAGGATAGCGCGGCGCCGTATTTCTGCTTGATGGGCCAGAGGAGGCGGCGGGACTTGTCGGTGTTGCCGTTGTCCCACCAGCTGCTGATCGGGGCGAAGCGCTGCAGAGCCTCGCCGGCGCCACCACGACCATCGGCGATGCGGTAGGTGCCGGCGGCGTGCCAGGCCATGCGGATCATCTGTGGGCCGTAGTTGCTGTAATCGGAAGGCCACCAGGCCACGGACGAGGTCAGGAGGGACTTGATGTCCTGCTTGAGGGTAGGGAGGTCGATCTTGTTGAAGGCCTCGGCGTAGTTGAAGTCGTCACCGAGCGGACTGGCTTGGGGGCCGTTATGGTGAAGCAGCTCGACCTTCAGCCTGTTGGGATACCATTCGGAAAGTTGGGGCGGCACGCCGAGCGCGCCGCCGATGCGGTCACCGCCGAAGGGGCACTTGCCTTTCATCTCGAAGGTTTTGGTATCCGTCTTGTCGTAGATCATGTCGTTCATGATGGTTTCCTCTAGAATCGTCGACTTCGAGTAAGCCGTGGGCGGCGCATCGCACTCTAGAATCGCAGTTTGAGCCGTCCGCTAGGTGCGTCCCGATCACCGGTCGTGCGGCGAACAGAGCCCAGCGCAAGGTCGCGCCGGCTGTTAACGGGTTAGCAGCGATCGTGGCTCTCACTGTGAAGCGTCAGGTGAACTGATGCACCGGCAAACGATTGAGCAGGTAATGCGTTCCATGGTCTGGATGGGTGCTGTCAGTCCAGCGGCGACTTGTCTCTGGCAGAGCGCAGTAAGCCCAAACCCCTAGTAGATTTAGCTTATGATGGCGAGCCCCTCTACTAGATCTTGTCGACAAAATACGTAATTCAGGGTCCGGCTGATGCAATGAGCACGAAGCCGAGGTAGCTGATCGGCAATCTTGTCGTGGCGTGTTGCCGATCGTCGAGAGTGTTTAAGTCTTGAGAAGCATCACTTTACGAGGTTGCGCAGGGCGTAG
>JAYVYH010000124.1:0-2422 GCA_043784385.1 Caulobacteraceae bacterium
AGCACCTTTCGCGCGGCAAGGCCCGGGTCCGTTTCGGCCAGGGCCAGAACGACGCGATAACCATCGCTGGCGCCAACCAGAACGAAGTCAGCCAGAGCCAGGCCACGCAGATTCTTGCCGACGGGAGCGCCCACGCTCTGGAGCAGCAGGGTGAGGGGCACGCCTTGATAGTGTTTTGCCGGGCCATGGTCGACGACAAGGGTCGCTGTATCGTGCGGCATCGAGGCAAGGTCGGAAAACGAAACCACCCTGGTCCGGCCGCTCGGGCCGCGAATCTCGACCGACTGGGCCAAGGCGCACCCCGCCGCAGACCAGACAGCGGTCGCTATCAGACCGTGGACAAGCCTCATGGGGGAATTTCCTGTCGTTTGCCGCTGGAGATGACTGCACATTCCACGATATGATCTCCAACCGCATAACGCGAGTTACGGAGGTATTGATGACGCCTGTTGAATCGTGGTCCCGGCGCACCGCCCTGGCGCTGTTCGCGCTGGCCGTCACTCTGGTCGGTCTGCCCGCCGCCGCTCAGACCGCGAGCGCGCCTGTGGCCGTATTCGCCGCGGCTTCCCTGAAGAACGCCATGGACGATGTGATCAAGGCGTTTGCCGCCAAGACGACGCTTTCCGCGAAGGCTTCCTATGGGGCCTCGTCGGCCCTGGCTCGCCAGATCGAGCAAGGGGCGCCCGCGGATGTGTATGTTTCGGCCGACCCCGATTGGATGGACTATCTGGCCAAGAAGACCCTGATCGCGGCCGAAAGTCGTGGGAACCTCCTGACCAATCACCTCGCCCTGATCGCGCCCGCCGACTCGAAGATTGCGCTGCGGATCGCCAAAGGAATGCCGCTCGCCGCGGCGCTCGGCGCGGACCGGCTGGCCATGGCCGGTCCGGAGGTTCCGGCCGGCAAATACGGCGAGGCGGCCCTGACCAACCTGGGCGTTTGGCCCAGCGTTCAAGACAAACTCGCACGCGCGGAAAATGTACGGGCGGCGATGGCGTTCGTGGCAAGGGGCGAGACACCTCTGGGGATCGTCTACGATACGGACGCCAAGGTAGAGCCCAAGGTGCGCGTGGTCGGACTGTTTCCCGACTCCAGTCACCCTGCCATTCTCTATCCGGCCGCCCTGGTGGCGGCCTCGAAAAACCCGAATGGAGCGACCTTTCTCAAATTCTTAAAGGGACCGGCCGCCGCCACGATCTTCCAATCGTACGGGTTCAAGACGCTGTCCGGCCGGTGACCACGCCCCGGCGAGGTTGCCAGTCCTCAACCTGACCGTCTAACCCAAGCTCGTGGCAGACCATTTCGGGGCGGCGATATGCGACTTTTGGGGACAGCAGCTTTTGGCGTCGTTGGCGCCTTGGCGGAGCGCCTGTCGCCGCCGAAAGCCTGGAAGTCACCGCCACGCGGGTCCCGGAACCGGTCGATCGCGTGCCAGTCCACATCAGCATCATCAGCGGCGATGATCTGCGTGCGCGTCATGTCACCGACCTGAGGGGTGTCATGGCGACCGTCGCGGGGGCGGAGGCGCCGGCCGGTGGCGACGCGGGTCCGGCCAGCGCCGTCCCGTCATTCTGGGGCCTGCACGAATTCGACGCTTTTCTTCTGGTAGTGGACGGTGTTCCCCTGGGCGGCGCCTTCAACCCCGCGATCCCAGACCTTGACCTGACCAATGTGGAGCGCGTCGAGGTGCTCAAAGGCGCCGCGCCGGTGTTATTTGGCGCCACCGCCTTGGTTGGAGTGATCCAGGTCATCCACTACCCCGAAGGCACGGCCTCAAACACGTTTTCGGGGGGTTACGGAAGCCAGGGGTCCTGGCGGGTCGCCGGCGCGATTGCGCTGCCGTTGATCGCCGGCGTCAGCCAATCCCTGGCTCTCGATTTCAAACGCGATGGTTATGAAGACCCCCGAGAGCATGTCCAAAAGTTCCAAGGGCTCTATCGCGCCGCCGGGAATGTCGCGGGCGGAACCCTGCGCCTGGACCTCGACGCAACGGTGGTCCGCTCCGTTCCGCCAAGCCCAACGCCGCGCGTCGGCGACGCCCTGACCAGCCTCATTCCGGTCAACGCCAACTACAATCCCACCGATGCCCGCCTCGACGAGGACCGCACGCACGGCACGCTATCCTATTCCCACCCCACGCCGCTTGGAGAATGGACATCCACCCTGTCCCTCGCCTGCTCGCATATTAACGACCTGCGGGGCTTTCTCCGGCCAGATCTCGTGAACGCGGACAGTCAGATTCAGGGACGCGACATTGACGACGACTATGCCGACACCCACATCGGCAGCGAAATCGGCTATACCCTAAACGTTACCTGGGGCACCGACCTGCTTTATGGACGCGCGACACAGGCCAGCCGCAACGGCGGCTATTTTCCGGCACCGGATGGTTCAACTCCCCTGCCCCGCGCCACGGATCTGC
>JAYVYH010000125.1:0-9049 GCA_043784385.1 Caulobacteraceae bacterium
GGAAGGGGATTTCAGGACCACGCATGCCGGCTCCAGCTCTCCCCATTCGTGGCCCTCGAACGCTGCTGCGGCAGATTCGCGAAGCCATGGCCGGAACCATTCCGGCCCAGGCCAAGCTGACCGCCGTGGTCCGCACCATCGCCGCGTCGATGGTCGCCGAAGTCTGTTCGATCTATCTGCGCCGGGCTAGCGGCGAGATGGAACTGTTCGCCACCGAGGGCCTCGACCCCGAGGCGGTGCATGTCACGCGGATGCGGCCGGGCGAGGGCCTGATCGGCGAGATCATGCGCCTGGGGCGTCCGCTCAACCTCTCCAACGCCCCAGCTCATCCCGCATTCTCCTATCGCCCCGAGACCGGCGAGGACCCGTTCCACGCCTTCCTGGGCGTGCCGCTGCTACGCGGCGGCCGGACCATCGGCGTTCTGGTGGTGCAGAACCGCACCAGCCGAATCTATGCCGAGGACGATACCGAGGATCTGCAGATCATCGCCATGGTGCTGGCGGAGATGGTCGCGGCCGGCGATATGTTGTCGCGCGAGGAACTCAAGGATGTCGAGATTGCCCCCAAGCGGTCGGAGCGGCTGAAAGGCGCCAAGTTCGCCGACGGCCTGGCCTTTGGCGTGGCCGTGCTGCACGAACCGCCCGTCGCCGTGGGCCGGCTGCTGTCGGACAACGTGCCGGCCGAGGAGGCCCGGCTCACCGGCGCCATCGAGGGTCTGCGGACCCAGATCGACGCCATGCTGGAAGGTCACGAGGGCATCCTCGGCGCCTCATATGACGTGCTCGAAACCTACCGGATGCTGGCCCACAGCCGCAGTTGGAACCTCTCCCTGCACGACGCGGTGCATTCGGGCCTGACCGCCGAGGCGGCGGTGGAGCGGGTGCGCTCAGAACACCGGGCCGGCATCGGTCAGGCGCGCGATCCCTATCTGCGCGAACGATTGCACGATCTCGAAGACCTCAACGACCGGCTATTGCGGCATCTGAGCGGCGAGGGCGAGATCGCGCGGGTTCTGCCGGACAACGCCATTCTGGTGGCACGCAACCTCGGCCCCGCCGAACTGCTCGAATACGACCGCTCGAAGCTGAAGGGTCTGCTGCTGGAGGAGGGGTCTTCCACCAGCCACGCGGCCATCGTCGCCAGGGCGATGGATATCCCCTGCGTCGGGCGATTGGTGGGGCTAAGGGATCGGGTCAATGAGGGCGATCCGGTGATCGTCGACGCCGAGACCGGCGAGGCCTATCTGCGGCCGCGCCCCGACGTGGTCAACGCCGTGACCGCGCGAATCGGTTTGCGCGCGGAGCGCCGGGCCGAGTTCGCCCGGTTGCGCTATACGCCGGCCTTCACCCTGGACGGCGACAAGATCACCCTGTTGATGAACGCCGGCCTGGCGGTCGATCTTGATATCCTGCCCGAGACCGGCGCCGAGGGCATCGGTCTATTCCGCACCGAATTCCAGTTCATGGTGGCGGAAGATCTGCCGCGGTTGGCCGCCCAGACCGACCTTTACGCCAAGGTCATCGACGCGGCTGGCGGCCTGCCGGTGACTTTCCGGACGCTCGACCTCGGCGGGGACAAGGTGCTGCCCTATCTGCAGGCCGAGCGCGAGGACAATCCGGCGCTGGGCTGGCGAGCCGTTCGCATGGGGCTGGATCGCCCGGCGCTGCTTCGCATGCAACTGCGGGCGTTGATCGCGGCGATGGCCGGCCGTCCGCTCAGCGTGATGTTCCCCCTGGTCGCCAGTGTCGACGAATTCCGCGCCGCCCGCGCCCTGGTCGATCGTGAGGTCGCCTGGGCCGTCCGGCGGGGCCGCCCCGCGCCGAGCCGCCTTGAGGTCGGGGCAATGATCGAGGCCCCATCGTTGATCTGGCACCTGGACGCGCTGCTGCCCTTGACGGATTTCGTGTCGGTCGGGACCAATGATCTGATGCAGTATCTGTTCGCGGCCGACCGGGGAAACCCCCGCGTCTCCGAGCGCTACGACCCGCTGTCGCCGCCGGCGCTGCGGGCCTTGAAATCCATCCGCGACGCCTGCGCCGATAGTGGCACCCCGGTTTCAGTGTGTGGGGAGATTGCCGGTCGGCCCCTTGAGGCGTTCGCGTTGATCGGTTTGGGATTCGATCGGCTGTCGATGCCGCCGGCCGGGGTGGGGCCGGTCAAGCGCATGGTGCTGTCATGTGATCGCGGCGCGGCGGCCCGGGGGATCAAGAATCTGCTGACCAGCTCGGCGGGATCGGTGCGCGGAGAAATCGAAGCCCTGGCCAGAAAGATCGCGGTCTCGGTCTAGGCTGTTGAAATCATGAATCTACACTGCTAACGATAAGTCGTGTCGTTAGGTAATCTTGAGGCTTGGTTCGTGCGGCGAGGATAGTGGTTGGCTATGCCATTGGACACTGGCGGCATCGCGGACGACAACGATCCCCATCAGGTCGTGGACGGCCCCATGATGCGTTCTGCGGCCGGATATCATGTGACCGGGGACCATCTCGCGGTGCTTCGTCCGGTCAAAATCGTCCTCGACCGGAGCGGCCACGTCGGCGAAGCCCTGAAGGCCGCCCGCCTATCGCTCGGCCTGGCGCCGGAAGACCTCTCGCAAGTGACGCGGGTCAGAGCCGCCTATATCGACGCGCTCGAAGTCTTCAAGTTCGACAGCCTGCCGGCCCGGCCGTTCGTGGTCGGCTATGTCCGTGCCTACGCCCAGGCCCTGGGGCTGGACGCCGAGGCGGTCGTGGCGCGGTTCCACGCCGAGGCCCCCAAGGTGGACGGCAAACTGCGCGCGCCCGGCGGCGTTCGCCAGGACGCCTTCGCCAGTATTCGCTGGCTGATGATTGTGGGGGCGATGGTGGCTGCGGCGGTCCTGGTCTGGAACCTGACCCGCCGCGCCGAGATCCGCGCCGCCTCGCCCGTTGCGTCCAAGGTGGGTCCAGCCGTGCCGCCGCGGCGGTCGGTGGGTCCCACCCAGATCGGGGCGCCCCTGGCCACGCCTCCCGAGGCCTCCAACCCACCCGTCTATCAAACACCGGGGCTCGCATCGGTCGATCCGGCGTCGCCCGCTGCTCCCGGCGTCGCCCGGGCGGGTTCGAAAGCTGGGGCGGCTCTGACCGACGGCCCGCTGGGCGTGGCCGGCGCGCGGTTCGTTCCGGCGGGCACGATATACGGGGTCGGCCCCCCGGCCGGGATTATCCTCCAGGCCCGCAAGTCCACGTCGCTGGTCGTGCGCGGCCCGGCCGGCGTCATCTATTTTGCGCGCGTGTTGGCTCCTGGCGAGGCTTGGCGCGGGTCGCCTAACGACGGTTTGGTCGCGGATGTCGCCGATCCCTCGGTGATCGAGGTGTTCGTCGCCGGCATGTCTCGCGGTCACCTGGTCCAGACCCAGACTTCGCTGTCCCATCTGGGCGATCCTTAATTTTTCGGGCCGTCGGGCCTTCGGGCTTGGGTCCGGGCGCGTTCGCCCCTATTCTGACGGTGTCATGACCACACAAGACCACACCCACGTCCGGCCCTGGCGGGCCATCGACCGTCGCAAGTCGCGTCAGATCCACGTCGGGTCGGTGCCGGTCGGAGGCGACGCGCCGATTACCGTGCAGTCGATGACCAACACCATCACCGGCGACGCCAAGGCCACGCTTGAGCAGATTCGCCAGCTGGAAGAGGCGGGGGCCGATATCGTTCGGGTGTCCTGCCCCGACGAGGACGCCACAGCCGCCTTCAAGACCATCGCCCGGGAATCCAACGTTCCTTTGGTGGCCGACATCCATTTTCACTACAAGCGCGGCATCGAAGCGGCTAAAGCGGGAGCCGCCTGCCTGCGAATTAATCCCGGCAACATCGGCTCCGCGTCGCGGGTTCGCGATGTCATTCAGGCCGCGCGCGATTATGGCTGTTCGATGCGCATAGGCGTCAACGCCGGCTCCCTGGAGCGGGAGTTGCTCGAACGCTACGGCGAACCCTGCCCGCAGGCGATGGTCGACAGTGCGCTCAGCCACGCGCGGATTCTCCAGGACCACGACTTTCATGAGTTCAAGATCAGCGTGAAGGCCTCCGATGTGTTCATGACCGTCGCCGCCTATCAAATGCTGTCGGAAGCCATCGATTGCCCTCTGCACTTAGGGATCACCGAGGCCGGCGCCCTGCGCTCGGGCACGGTCAAGTCCTCGATCGGCATGGGCAGCCTGCTTTGGGCCGGTATTGGCGACACCATTCGCGTGTCCCTGGCCGCCGATCCGGTCGAAGAGATCAAGGTCGGCTTCGACATTCTCAAGTCGCTCGGCCTGCGTCACCGGGGCGTCAATATCATCGCCTGCCCGTCCTGCGCCCGTCAGGGGTTCAATGTCATCGAAACGGTCAACAAGCTCGAAGACCGCCTGAAACACATTTCCGCGCCCATGAGCCTCTCGATCATCGGCTGCGTGGTCAATGGCCCGGGCGAGGCGCTGATGACCGATGTGGGCTTTACCGGGGGAGGGAAGGGCGCTGGCATGGTCTATGTTGCCGGAAAGGCCGACCACAAGCAGGACAACGACGGCATGGTCGAGCATATTGTCGCCCTGGTAGAGGCCCGCGCAGCCGAGATCGAAGCCGCCGAAGTGAAAAAGGTCCGGAGTCTCGAGCCGGCTGAATAGCCGCCGGATTCCAGGATCAACCATGAAGACCCTCGTCTCGGCCTGGACTGCCTCGAAGCTTCGGCTGCAGTCGGCAGGTGTCGACAGCCCGGTTATCGATGCTCGGCTGCTGGTTCAAGCCGCCGCCGGCGCGACTCGCGTCGATATAATCTCCGATCCGCATCGTCCGCTGACGGAGGATCAGGGCGCGGAGCTGGAAGGCTTCCTCGTGCGCCGCGAGAGGCGGGAGCCCATCAGCCACATCCTGGGCGTCAAGGGATTCTGGAAGATCATGCTGCGGGTGACGCCCGACGTGCTGACGCCCCGCCCAGAAACCGAGACCATTCTGGACGTGGTTCTACCCGATCTGAGCGAGTTTCAACGGTTTCGTGTCCTGGACCTCGGGGTCGGCTCAGGCGCCATCCTGCTGGCGATCCTCAGCGAACGCCCGAACGCCGTCGGTCTGGGCGTGGATGTATCCGAGGAGGCTCTGGCCGTGGCGCGCGAGAACGCCTCGAACCTGGGCCTGGCCGGGCGCGCGGCTCTGTTGCGCGGAGATTGGACCGCCGGCCTTGAGGACGAAGGCTTCGATGTGGTGGTCTCCAATCCCCCCTATATCGCCAGCGACGCGATCTGCGCGCTGGCGCCCGAGGTCAAGGACCATGAGCCCAGGCTGGCCCTTGACGGTGGTCGTGATGGTCTGGACGCCTATCGGCGACTAGCCGAAGAGATTCCCCGGGTGCTGCGCGCGGGCGGACGCTTCGCCGTCGAGATCGGTTTCGATCAGGGTCCCACCGTGCGCGACCTGTTTACCCGGGATGGTCTTGAGGATGTCCGCGTCGTGCGTGATTTATGTGATCGCGACAGAGTGGTGACGGGTGTCAAGAAAACCTTTGGACAAAAGGCTGTCTGAAGGCTAGATCGCGGTCGTCTCCTTTGAAATCGCCGGATAACGAGATTAAAGCGTTGGTCTGAAGAGACCGACGCTGAAGTTCCTCAGGGTCCCGAGGCGGAGACGGAACCAAAGGTTTTGAAGCTCCTTTTGCGGATTGCGTGTGCATCCGGGAAGTCGCCAAACCAGACGGGCGCCAAGCTGGCTTGGCGTTTGGCAATCATGGCCCTAAAAGCGCGGTCAATAGGTCAAAAGCATGAGAGATTTCAAGGGTATGAAGCGCCAGCGCAGCCGCAACCGCAATGGCGGCGGCGGTAGTGGCGGCGGTGGCGGCGGCGGGAGTAAGCCTCAGCACAATTCCAATCGGGCGTTTGATTCCAACGGCCCCGAGGGTGTCAAGGTTCGAGGCGCCGCCCAGGGGGTCTACGAAAAATACCAGCAACTGGCCCGCGACGCTCAGACCGCTGGCGATCGCGTTTTGGCTGAGAACTATCTCCAGCATGCAGAGCATTACTTTCGTCTGATGCGCGCCATGCAGCCGTTGCGCCCGCTTTCGGAAATCATTGGCCGCGACCAATTCGTGTCGGGCTACGATATCGATTTCGAGGACGAGAGCGGCGGAAGCGATAACGGTGAGAGTGAATCGGAAGCCGAGTCCAACGAAGGGTCCGAAAACGGCGCCGATCGCCAACCACGCCTCGATAACCGTCGCGAGGACTATCGCCCCACTGAGACGCGCGTTCGCGACGATCAGTCGCGCAACGATCGCCCCCAGAACGATCGCCCCCAGAACGATCGAAACCAGGCTGACCGGTTCGCGACCGACCGGAATGTCGCCGAGCGCGTCCAGGCCGACCGATCGAATGACGAGCGTCCCGCGCGTCAAGTCAGGGAAGACCGCCCACGCTTCAACCGCGAGGACCGTCCCGCGCGCGTAGACCGCCAGGATAGGGCGGATCGTGATCCTCTCGGCGTTATCGAGCCCGAATCCACGCCGCTGATAGCGGCCACCATTCAACCCAGCGAAGGTCCGATGTTGCGGGCGGACGATGGCGAGATCAGCCACGCCCCCGCCTTCCTGCAGGTGCGCGCGGCCGAGCCGCGGGCCGAGGGCGCCGAAGAGCCGCGCCGTCCCCGCCGACGTCGGGCGCCGGCCACGTTCAGCGCGACCCCGGAGGTCCCCGGCGCCGAAGACCCGGAACGCTCCTGACGCCTGCCGCGCGTCGGGAGTCTTTCGGCCCGCGACACCCTTGTGTGTCTTTCGGGCAACACTACATGAATGGCAGTCGCTTAACCCGAGGACGCCATGAATATCGAACTTTATTCCGACCGCGCCAAACAGGCTATCCAGTCGGCCCAGTCGCTCGCGATGGCTCGCCGCCATCAGCAACTGGCCCCCGAGCATCTGCTCAAGGTGTTGCTTGAAGAAAAGGACGGCTTGGCCCGCGCCTTGATCCAGGCCGCCGGTGGCCGGCCGGACGCGGCCGATCAGGCCGTCGAGGCGCTGTTGGCCAAAGCTCCGAAAGTGGAGGGCGGAGATGGTCAGCTGTTCATGAAGCCCGACACCGCCCGTGTCTTTGCCGCCGCCGAGGCCGACGCCAAAGCAGCGTCCGACGCCTTCGTGACCACCGAGCGTCTGTTGATCGGCATCGCTAAGGAGGGCGGCGAGGCGGCCAAGGTGCTAGGCGGCGCGGGCGCAAAGGTTGCCCGGCTCGAAGACGCCGCCAAGACTCTCCGCAAAGGCCGCACCGCCGATAGCGCCACAGCCGAGGAAGGCTATGACGCGCTCAAACGCTATGCTCGCGACCTGACCGAACAGGCCAGGGACGGCAAGCTCGATCCGGTGATCGGACGGGATGAAGAAATTCGCCGAACCATCCAGGTGCTGGCTCGCCGCACCAAGAACAACCCGGTGCTGATCGGCGAGCCCGGCGTGGGCAAGACCGCCATCGTGGAGGGACTCGCCCAGCGCATCGTCAATGGCGATGTGCCTGAGAGCCTGAAGGAGAAGAAGCTATTCGCTTTGGACATGGGTTCCCTGATCGCCGGCGCGAAATACCGCGGCGAATTCGAGGAACGTTTGAAGGCCGTGCTAGGTGAAGTCACGGCCGCAGAGGGGTCGATCATCCTGTTCATCGACGAGATGCACACCCTGGTCGGCGCGGGTAAATCGGATGGAGCGATGGACGCCTCGAACTTGCTGAAGCCCGCCCTGGCGCGCGGCGAACTGCACTGTGTCGGCGCCACGACCCTGGATGAATACCGCAAGCACGTCGAAAAGGACGCCGCCTTGGCGCGGCGGTTTCAGCCTGTCTTCGTTGGCGAACCGACGGTCGAAGACACCATCTCGATCCTTCGAGGTTTGAAGGAAAAATACGAAACCCACCATGGCGTGCGTATTTCCGACGCCGCCATCGTGGCCGCTGCGACCTTGTCGAACCGCTACATCGCCGATCGCTTTCTGCCGGACAAAGCCATCGACCTGGTGGATGAGGCCGCCAGCCGGGTTCGCATGGCTGTTGATTCAAAGCCCGAGGAACTGGACGAGATCGATCGCCGGACGATCCAGCTGAAGATCGAGCGCGAGGCCCTGACCCGGGAGACCGACACGGCTTCCAAGCAGAGGCTGGAGAAGCTTGAGGAGGAGTTGGCGGATCTCGAAGTCCGCTCGTCGGACATGACCACGCGCTGGCGCGCGGAGAAGGAGAAGGTCGGCCACGCCGCGCAGGCTCGCGAAGCTTTGGAACGCTTGCGCGCCGAACTTACCGCCGCGCAGCGCCGGGGGGATCTACAGCGCGCCTCGGAGATCGCTTATGGCGAAATCCCGAGCCTGGAGAAGCGTCTGGCGGACGATGACGCCGCCGCCGACCAGGAGGCCTTGACCCCTGAAGTGGTGGACGCCGAGCAGATCGCTGGGGTGGTCTCGCGCTGGACCGGTGTTCCTGTGGAGAAGATGCTCGAAGGCGAACGCGACAAACTGCTGCGGATGGAGGATTCCCTTCGCGGTCGCGTGGTCGGCCAGGAAGAGGCCCTGGAGGCGGTTTCGGACGCGGTCCGCCGGTCCAGGGCGGGTCTGCAGGACCCGAGCAAGCCGATCGGTTCGTTTCTGTTCCTTGGCCCCACGGGTGTCGGCAAGACCGAACTTACCAAGGCCCTGGCTGACTTCCTGTTCGATGACGAGGCGGCCATCACCCGCCTCGATATGAGTGAGTATATGGAAAAACACTCAGTGAGCCGGATGATCGGCGCGCCCCCCGGCTATGTAGGCTACGACGAGGGTGGGGCCCTGACCGAGGCGGTTCGCCGTCGTCCTTATCAGGTAGTACTGTTCGACGAGGTGGAGAAAGCCCACCCGGACGTCTTCAACGTTCTCCTGCAGGTTCTGGATGACGGTCGTCTGACCGATGGCCAGGGGCGTACCGTGGACTTCCGCAACACCATGATCATCATGACTTCAAACCTCGGTTCCGAGTTCCTGGCCAGCCAGGGTGAGGGAGAGGAGACCGAAGCAGTACGGCCGATGGTCATGGATGTGGTCCGTCGTCACTTCAGGCC
>JAYVYH010000126.1:0-20036 GCA_043784385.1 Caulobacteraceae bacterium
TGACCCTCACCAAGATCTGCGGCCTTAGGACCGCCGAGACCGTCGACGCGGCCCTGGCAGCCGGTGCGGCGTATGTTGGCTTCATGTTCTTCGCCGCCAGCCCGCGCAACATCGACCCGGCCACGGCGGCCCGCCTGGCCCGGTCCGCGCGAGGCAAGGCCAAGATCGTGGCCGTGACCGTCGATCCCGATGACGATCAGCTGGGCCGGATCGTCGCCCACCTGAACCCCGATCTGATCCAACTGCATGGCCGCGAGACGCCGGCCAGGACGCGGGATATCGGCCAGCGCGCGGGCGCCGGCCTGATCAAGGTGCTGCCGGTCGCAGAGGCGGCCGATGTCGACGCGGCTCAGGCCTTCGACGGCCTGGTCGATCACCTGATGTTCGACGCCAAGACCCCGGCCGGCGCCGCCCAGCCCGGCGGCATGGGCGCGCAGTTCGACTGGACGATCATGGCCGGCCGGCGTTTCGAGCGGCCTTGGTTCCTGGCCGGCGGGCTTGATGCCTGGAACGTGACCGAAGCGCTCGCGCTCTCCGGCGCCCCCATGGTCGACGTTTCCTCTGGCGTGGAGCGGGGCGCGGGACTAAAGGACTCTGCTCTGATAACCGCGTTTCTCGAGGCGGTTCGCCGGGCCTAGACACGATGACCATTGCCGACACTCTGACACGTCCGCCGCTCCAGAACGACTATCTGGCCTATCCCGACGCACGCGGTCGGTTCGGCGACTACGGCGGCCGCTATGTGCCCGAGACCCTGATGCCGCTGGTGCTGTCGCTGGAGGCGGCCTATGAGGCCGCCAACGCTGATCCGGCCTTTCATCAGGAACTGAACGGCTATCTGTCGAGCTATGTCGGCAGGCCCAGCCCCCTCTATTTCGCGCGGCGCCTGACCGAGCATTTCGGCGGCGGCAGAATCTACCTGAAGCGCGAGGAGCTCAATCACACCGGCGCGCACAAGATCAACAACTGCATGGGCCAGATCCTGCTGGCCCGGCGGATGGGCAAGACCCGGATCATTGCCGAGACCGGCGCCGGCCAACACGGGGTGGCTACCGCTACCGTCTGCGCTTTGTTCGGCCTGCCGTGCATTGTCTACATGGGCGCCGTGGATGTCGAGCGTCAGGCGCCCAATGTGCTGCGAATGAACCTGCTGGGCGCGCAGGTACGGCCGGTGACCAGCGGCGCTTCGACCCTCAAGGACGCGATGAACGAGGCCCTGCGCGACTGGGTCACCAATGTCGCCGACACCTACTATCTGATCGGCTCGGCGGCCGGTCCCCATCCCTATCCGATGATGGTCCGCGATTTTCAGCGGGTGATCGGCGTGGAGACCCGCGCCCAGGTGATGGAGGCCGAGGGCCGCCTGCCCGACGCGCTGATCGCCTGCGTCGGCGGCGGCTCCAACGCCATCGGCCTGTTCCATCCATTCCTCAACGACGAGAGCGTCAAGATCTTCGGTGTGGAGGCGGCCGGCGACGGCCTCCACACCGACCGCCACGCCGCGGCCCTGGGCGGCGGACGCCCAGGCGTGTTGCACGGCAATAAGACCTATCTGCTGCAGAACGACGACGGCCAGATCACCGAGGCCCATTCGATCTCGGCCGGCCTCGACTATCCGGGAATCGGGCCGGAGCACGCCTGGCTGCACGACGTCGGCCGGGTCAAATATCTGAGCGCCACCGACGACGACGCCCTGGAGGCGTTCAAGCTCTGCGCCAGGCTGGAGGGCATCGTGCCGGCCCTGGAATCCGCCCACGCCCTGGCGCGCCTGCCCGAGGTCTGCGCCGAGGTCGGCAAGGACGGCATCGTGGTGCTGAACCTGTCCGGGCGTGGCGACAAGGACCTGGCCACCGTGGCCGCCCGCCTGGGCATGAATCTGGGGGCAATCTCGTGAGCGAAGGGCGCATCGCCGCGCGTTTCGCGGCTCTGGCGCGGGAAAACCGGGCCGGATTCATCGCCTATGTGATGGCCGGAGACCCCGACCCCGAGACCGGCCTGGCGATCCTCGAGGGCCTGCCCGCGGCCGGCGCGGATTTCATCGAACTGGGCATCCCGTTTTCCGATCCGATGGCCGATGGTCCGCCGATCCAGCGCGCCGCCCTGCGCGCCCTGGCCACCGGCATGAGCCTGGAGGGCGTTTTCGACTTGGTACGGCGGTTTCGCGCCACCGACACCACCACCCCGATCATTCTGATGGGATATCTCAATCCGATCGTCAGCCTGGGCTATGAGGCCTTCGCGGCCAAGGCCGCTGCGGCCGGGGTCGATGGCCTGATCGCGGTGGATTGCCCACCCGAAGAGGCCGACCCCCTGGCCGACGCGCTCGACGCCAACGGGGTCGATCTGGTGCGGCTGGCCACCCCCACCACTGACGATGCACGGCTGGCGATCGTGGCGCGGCGCACCCGCGGCTTTGTCTACTATGTTTCGGTGACCGGCGTGACTGGCGCCAAAGCCGCCGTGGCAGCCGATGTCGCTCCCGCCGTAGCCCGCGTCCGCGCGGCCAGCGGTTTGCCAGTGGCGGTGGGCTTCGGCATCCGCACCCCCGAACAGGCCCGTTCGATGGCCCGCGTGGCCGACGCGGCCGTGGTCGGTTCGGCTTTGGTCGACGCCATCGCCGAGGCGATCGCCGAGGGCCGCGATCCGGCGGCCGGCGCCCTGAAAACCGCCGCCGCCCTGAGCGAGGCCGTCCACGCCGCCCGCGAACTGGTCGCGTAGGCCGCGCATGGCCGACGAGGAAAAGCCCAAGACGCAGCGCTTTGGCTGGCTAGCCAAGATCGCTCCCGGTGTCCGCCGGCTGGTGACCCGGCGCGAAACGCCTGACAATCTGTGGGTCAAGTGCCCCGACACGGGCGAGATGATCTACCGCCCCGATCTCGAGGCGGCGCTGTGGGTCACGCCGGCTGGCCGACACATGCCGATCGACCCTGCCCAGCGCCTGACCGCCACCTTCGACGGCGGCCGCTTCCGATCGATATCCCTGCCGCGCACGCCGGACGACCCGCTGGGCTTCGAGTTCGGCAAACCCTATCGCTCAAGCCTGGTCGCGGCGCGCAAGGCGACCGGCCGGACCGACGCCATGTCGGCCGGCTTCGGCGAGATCGGCGGCACGGCGGCCGTGGTGCTGGTCCAGGACTTCGCCTTCATGGGCGCCTCGCTGGGCGTCGCCGCCGGCGAGGCCTTCGTCACCGCGGTGGAGGAAGCGGTGAAGCGCAAGGCGCCGCTGGTGGTGTTCGCCGCCTCGGGCGGCGCGCGAATGCAAGAGGGTCCCTTGTCGCTGATGCAGATGGCCCGCACCACCGTGGCCATCCAGCGCCTGCGCCGCGCTCACCTGCCCTATGTGGTGGTGCTGACCGACCCGACCTACGGCGGCGTGACCGCCTCCTTCGCCATGCTCGGCGACGTGCAGCTGTCCGAACCGGGGGCCCGGATCGGCTTCGCCGGCCGCCGGGTGATCGAGGACACCATACGCGAGACCCTGCCGCCCGGCTTCCAGACCGCCGAATTCCAGGTCGAAAAGGGCATGGTCGATCAGGTCGTGGCGCGAAAGGACCTGCCGGCCATGCTGGGCTCGATCCTTCGCACCCTGATGCTGGGGCGCTCCCGCCTCGCGGTCGCTTGAGCACAGCTGGCCTGAGCCCGCCCCCCGCCATCGACCACGACGCGATCCGCGCTTCCGACGGGGCGATCAAGCGGCTGCGCGCCCTGCACCCTTCGCTGATCGACCTGTCGACCGGCCGCGTTGAACGGCTACTGGAGGCCCTGGACCGTCCCCAGGATCGGATGGGCCGCGTCATCCACGTGGCCGGCACCAACGGCAAGGGCTCGACCACCGCCTTTATGCGGGCCATGGCCGAGGCGGCGGGGCTGAAGGTGCATGTGCTGACATCGCCGCATCTGGTGCGGTTTTCCGAGCGCATCCGCATCGCCGGAACCCTGATCGGCGACGACGCCCTGTCGCAACGCATCGACGAGGTCGAGGCCGCCAACGCCGGCGAACCGATCAGCTTCTTCGAGATCACCACTGCCCTGGCCTTCCACGCCTTCGCCCAGGTCCCGGCCGACCTCTGCGTCATCGAGGTCGGGCTGGGCGGACGCTTTGACGCCACCAATGTGTTTGCCGCGCCGGCCGTCAGCGTGATCACCCCGGTGGACTACGATCACCTGGAGATGCTGGGCCCTGAGCTGCGCAAGATCGCCTGGGAAAAGGCCGGCGTCATCAAGCCGGGACGGCCGGTCGTCTCGGCGCGCCAGCTGCCGGATGGCGAGGCGGTGATCAAGGTCGAGGCCAAGACCCTCGGCGCGCCGCTGACCCTGATGGGGCGGGATTTCGACGCCTGGGATGACCGCGGTCGCCTGGTCGTCCAGACCGGGGAACGGCTACTCGACCTGCCGCCGCCCGGCCTGCTGGGCGCGCATCAGTTCGCCAACGCCGGCTTGGCGGTCGCCGCGCTCCTGGCGCTGGACGACCAGCGGATCGATGACGCGGCCATGGGTCGGGGCGTCGCGGGGGTCGCCTGGCCCGGCCGCTTCCAGCGCCTGACCAGGGGGCAGCTGGCAGACATGGCCGCGGCGACTGATTTATGGATCGACGGCGCCCACAATCCCCACGCAGGCCACGCCCTGGCCGACGCTTGCGCGCGGCTATCGGCCCGGGACGGCCGCCCCGTCACCCTGATCACCGGAATGCTTGGGCGCAAGGACGCCGCGGGGTTCTTCGCTGCCTTCACCGACTTGGCGCCGCGGGTCTTGACGACTGGGTTCAATTCGCCCAGCGCCACCCCAGCCGAAACCCTGGCCGAGGCGGCGACGAGCCAAGGCTTGGACGCCCGGACGGCCAACGGCGTCGAGGAGGCGCTGCGGCGGGCGCTGGATACGGACGGCCCGGTTCCTCACATCGTGATTTGCGGGTCGCTTCACTTCATCGGTGACGTTCTGGCCCTAAGTGCCGAAACTTGGCCAAACTGATCGGGCGAGTAACTGGTCCAATCAGACGCCGTCCGCGTGGATGCCAGTCTCGGCCAGCCAGTCGAGGATCTTCTGCTTGGGCATGGCGCCGACCTTCATCGCGGCCATTTGGCCGTCCTTGAACAACATCATGGTAGGAATGCCGCGCACACCGTATTTGGAGGGTGTCATCGGCGAGGCCTCGATGTCGAGCTTGACCACCGTGACCGAACCAGAGAGTTCCTTGGCGATCTGTTCGAGGGCCGGCGCAATCTGACGGCACGGCCCGCACCACTCGGCCCAGAAGTCCACCAGCACCGGCTTGGAAGATTTCAGGACATCGGTTTCGAAAGATGTATCGGTGACGGCGAGCGTGCTCATGGAAGACTCCTCTTATGGGGTAAGCATTTAGGCGGGCGGCGCGCCGGGTCAACCGTCGCGAGCCGGATGGCCCGCAAACCACTGTCGAGATTTTCTGGCGCCGTCCCCAGCTTAGGCTGGTCCGTTCAAGGTAGTCGTCGAGCCGTGCCCCCGGCGCGGAAGCAGGAAATAGCCCGTGGCCAGCACGATCAACACTAGGCTGGGCCGACCGACCTCGGGATCGGTCTGATTAACGTAGATCAGATAGGCCCGCGCCACCAGGGCGAAAGCCGGGGCCAACGGAAACCAGGGCATCCGATAGGCGGCGTTGGCGGTCGATCCGGAGATTCGTCCGGCGATCGCGGCCGGGCAAAGCAGCAGATACATCACCACCACACCCGTTCCATTGATCACCAGCAGGGTGTGGAAGGGAATGAAATATGTGGCGCAGGCCGACGCCCCAGCCAGCAAGGTCGCCATCCAAAGGCGACTGGAAGCGGACATGCATCCGCGTCAAGGCGGTGTTGAACCACCCATGCCACACCCCGTCGCGGCCACTGGAAAACAGGAACGGCGAATTGATCAGCACCGTGGCGATAACAGCGTTGACGATCGCCAGCGCGATGCCGAGGCTGATGACGGTGTCGAGGGTCCGCCCGCCGGTCCGCAGCAGGAAGTCGCCGAACGGACTTTGCGACGCCAGCAGGCCCTTCAGGCCCGACGCCCCCATCAGCACCGCGTTCACCGGAATGAACTCGAATGCGACGGTGAGAACCAGGGCCAGCAGAATGGTGCGCGCCACCAGCCGGGGCGCCTCGTGCATCTCCTCGCTGAAGTAGACTGCAGCGCCGAAGCCGTCGTACGAGAATATCGCCACCGCCGTGGCCAGCCCCATCATCGCGTTCGGCGTCGGCGCCAGGTGGCCGAGGTTGAAGATCACGGAATGGGTGATGAATTCGCTGATCGGCCGCTGGGCGTGGGCGAAACCCAGCGCGCCCAGCACCCCCAGCGTCAGCACTTCCACCAGCAGGAACGCCCGTCACCCAGGCGTTCAGCCGAATGTTGAGAATCCCAAGCAGCATCGACGCTGCCACGATCCCCACGGCGAAGGGCACCCGCCCGACGTTCGGCCAGACCGCCGCCACATAGTCGCTGGCTCCAAGCGACAGCACCGCCGGCGCCAGGGTGGAGCCCACCACGTTCATACCCATGAACACGAAGCGGACGAATCGTCCCGGCATTCAGCCGAGTATTGCATATTCGCCGCCGGCCTGCGGTCACTGGGTATCCCGCGCCAGCGCGTGTCCCAGGCGACCTCAACGTTGCCTAGGGTGGGGGGTGGGTTCAAGGGTCCCTGTCACAGCCTACCCGCCAATCGGCCGCGTGCTGGACGATTGACCGCGACGACGACCCATGGTCGGGTCGGCCGGGCGCTGAGAGGCAGACTTGAGTTCGACATCGGAAGAAACGCAGCTTCGGGAGAAACTGCGCAAGATCGAGGCGCTGTTCGCCGGAGCCGGGACCGAGGGCGAGCGGGTCGCCGCTGGCGCCGCCCTGACCCGGGTTCGCGCCCGTCTGTTAGCCCTGCAACGCAGCGAAAAGCCCGTCGAGATGCAGTTCTCGCTCAGCGACCAGTGGTCGCGGCGGCTGTTCCTAGCGCTGTGCCGCCGCTACGGCCTTGAACCCTACCGCCTCTATCGCCAACGCCTGACGACGGTGATGCTGAAGGTCCCGAAGGGCTTCGTCGATCAGGTGCTTTGGCCCGAGTTCGAAGAGCTCAACGCGGCCCTGGGCCAGTATCTGAACGCCGTGACCCTGAGGGTCATTCGCGAGGAGGTCCACGGCGACGCCAGCGAGGCGCCCGAAGCGCGATCGCCGCTCAGGCCTTGACCGCCAGATCCTCCAGCGCCCTCGCGATCATCGCCGACGGCACGGGCATCAATGAAGGCCCATCCGTCCAGACCAAGCCGGCTTCGATGGACCGGCCCGGATAGATTTCCGCCAGGACCGCGGCGTAGACCGCCATCTGGGTGATATAGGCTGCGTCAGCGTCCTCGATCCGGCCGGGAGCCGGGCGATTGGTCTTGAAATCGATGACCAGCACTCGGTCAGGCCTGACCACGAGCCGATCGATGCGACCCGAAATCACCAACCCCTCGGGCAGGGCCGCCGCGCCGCCGGCCAGGGCCACCTCGGCCCGCGATCCCGGACCGAAGACATCGGCGAACACCGGGTCGCCGAGCACGCCAAGCGCCGCCGCGGCCATTTCGGCGCGCTGATCGTCGTTGATGTCGGTTTCCTTAAGCAGCAGTCGCCGGGCGGCCTCGGCCCAGCGGCCGGGTTCGAGATCGGGGAGCCGTTCAAGCAGGCGATGGATCAGATCGCCCCGGCGGTATCGGCCAAGACCGTGGATTTCGGCCAACGGCGACGGCGCCGGACCCTTGGCGGCGTCGGCCAGGCTGGTCGGCGAGGCGTAGCTGGCCATGGCCGCGGCGACAGGCGCCAGCATCCCCGTCCAAGCGGGTGGGACGATTTCGCCGGCATCCTTAATCAGGTCGCCCGGCGCCGGAGCGGGATCGACCCCATAGCGGCGTCCCTCGCCGCCACCTTCCAGGCTGAAGGCATGGTTGGGCGCCTCGTCGAAGGCACGGCTGACATAGTCGTACCAGCTGCGCTCGAACGCCCTGGCCTGTTTCATCGCCACGCCACAGACGATCAGCCGGTCCCGGGCGCGGGTGAGGGCTACATAGAGCAAGCGCGAGGACTCATCCCAGATGGCGGACTGCAGAGCCATCCAGGCGGCGGCCGACGCCGGGCAGTCATCCGGTCGGCGCGGCGCCCAGAGAAATGCCCCGTCGTCGGCCTCCAAAAGCCGTCCGCCAATCGGCGTGGCGCGGCTGGTGGTGTCCGGCAGGATAACGATCGGCGCCTCCAGGCCCTTGGCGCCGTGGACTGTCATCACCCGCACCTTGCCGCCCCCGCGATCGGCGGCCTGTTCGGGCTCGCGCTTGATCTCGATCTCGCTGGCCGCCATCGCGGCGATAAAGGTTTCCAGATCGCGTTGACCCCGCCGCTCGGCCACCAGGGTCTGGGCCAGGAATGCATCGAGGGCCTCCTCGCCCTCGACCCCCATGCGGGTCAGCAGACGCCGGCGCATCGAGAGGCCCTGTCGATCAAGACGGCCCAGGAAGCGACTGTAGAAGTCGAAAGGCGCCAGACGGCTGGCCTCCGTCCGGGTCCAGTTCAGCAGATCGACGGCGGCGCGCCACGGATCACGTTCGGCAGCGCGTTTGAGCAGCTCGGACCAAAGCCGGCCGGGCCGGGCCCACGCTAGATCGAACAGGCTCTCCTCGTCGATATCGCAGAACGGGCCGCGCAGCACGCCGGCCAAGTTGAGATCGTCGGGCGGGAAACAGGCGAACCGCGCCAGGGCGATCAGATCGGCGAAAACACCATGGGTAGAAAGCTTGAGGCGGTCGGCGCCGGCCACCGGCACACCCTCATGCTTGAGCGCTCGGATGATCTCTTCGAACAAGACCTGCCGGCGGCGGACCAGAATCAGCACATCGCCAGCTCCGCACGAACGCATCTGGCGGGTTTCGCGATCCAGGACTGCGTCGCCTCTCGCAATCATCGCCGCGATCGACCGGGCGATGCGCGTGGCCAGGCGCTTACCGGCGCCCGTGGCCGGTTCGCTGTCCACCGGCGCCCAAACGTCCGGCTCATCGCCGACGAGGGGAACCTCCAGCGGCCAAAGCTCGACGCAGCCAGCGGGATCGCGCTTGGGTGTGTGCTTGATCGGGAACGGCTGGACGTTCTCGCCAACGCCGGGAAGCAGGCCCCTCAGGGCTTCCAGAGGCCTGAAGACCAGATCCACGAAGGACAGGATCTCTGGCGTAGACCGCCAGCTCTCCAGCAGCTTGACCTGGCCAAAACCGGCCTGGGCGGCCTCGGCCATGCGCTCGAAGGCCTGGGTCTCCACGGCGAGGCGTTCGGGACGGGCCCCCTGGAACGAGAAGATCGACTGTTTCTCGTCGCCCACGGCGAACAGGGTGCGGTTCGGCCGACCAGCGCCAAGGCCGGCGAAAAACTCCGCCGAAAGAGCGCGAAGGATATCCCACTGGTCGGGCGCGGTGTCTTGGGCTTCGTCCAGCAGGATATGGTCGAGGCCGCCGTCAAGCTTGTATAGCACCCAGGCGGCGTCAAGGCGCTCGGTCAGCAGCGAGCGGGACAGATCGATCAGGTCGCCGAAATCCAGGGCTCCCCGGCCGGCTTTGGCCGCCGCATAGGCGCCTCCGTAAGCCTGGGCGAGCGTCAGAGCGAAGACGCTGTCCTCGGCGATGCGCGCGGCCTTCAGGCGCTCGGCGACTTGTCCTAGACGCGCCTGTTCGTCGATCAGCCACTGGCGAGTCTGGGCGTCGACCGAATTGGTTCCGAGCTTGGCGCGCGGAGCGCCGACCTGGGTTGAGAACACCGACCAGAGGTCGCGGAATTCCGAATGCGGCCCCACCGCCCGCAAGCTAGCGGCCAGAGTCTGATCGGTCTTTCCGGCCCCCAGGTCGAGAGCCGCCGCGGCGCGTTTCCAGACCGCCCAATGTGTAAAACTTACCGCCTCGGTGGTGATCGCGGCGCTGGACTCCACCAGGGCAAACCCCAACGCCCGCCACAGGGCCAGCATGTAGCCACCCATGCGCTCGCGCGACCCGACGTAGGCGGCGATCGCTGACCGCTTGGCCTCGAATTCGGCGAACAGGGTGTTGAAGGCCGCCCAGTCGAGCTGAACCGAGAAATGGGCATAGGCCTGTCCGACCGGACCGTCGGGATCGAGGGTGGCAAGCTCCGCCACCCGGTCGCGAGCCCGCCGGGACACCTCGGCGGCGGCGGCGTCCTCGAGGACGGTGAAGCCGGGCGACACCCCGGCCTCCAGGGGGAACCGGCGCAGCAGCTTTTCGCAGAAGGCATGGATGGTCTGGATCTTCAGGCCGCCGGGAGTCTCCAGGGCGCGGGCGAACAGGGCGCGGGCCTTGGAGAGCGGGCGATGCGCCTCGTCGATACCCACCAGGGCCTTGGTCAGGTCCTCGTCCTTGGCCACCGCCCATTCGCCCAGGTCCTGGAACAGGCGCCGCTGCATCTCTGCCGCCCCGGCCTTGGTGTAGGTGACGCAGAGCACCGCTTCGGGCCGTGCGCCGTCAAGCAGCAGGCGGGCCACGCGTTTAACCAGGGTCGAGGTCTTCCCCGAACCGGCGTTGGCGGCGACGAACACTGACTCGCGCGGCCGGGAGGCCATCACCTGGGGTTCCACGGTGTCGGTGGTATCGATCATGAGCCGCCCTCGACGCCGTCCTCGGACGCATCCCCAGGCTCGCCGATCACATGCCACTCCCAAAGCCGGGCCAAGTGGTCATAATCGCCGCCGTACTGGCCGATGAACTGTGGCCGCTCCCAGGAGCGGTAGGGTGTCCGTGGGTTGTCGAACAGGGCCACGCGGCGTTTCAGCCCCGCCAGCGCCTCGCCCACCGGGTCTTCCCCGGCCTTACCCTTGCGCGATTCGATGATGAGAGGCTGACGGCGACCGATCACGCGTACGTACAGCAGGTCGCCAGGAGTGAGGGGGCCGACGTCTGAGAACCCCCCCGCCGCGAGGATCGCTCCGGTCAGGGTGAGCTGGGGGGAAAGGCCGCTCTTGACCATTTTCTGGCTGGGCGCGCCGCCGGTCTTGAAGTCGATGATGTCGCCGATATCGCCCCGGGCCTCGATCCGGTCGGCCTTGGCGGTGACGGTGAACAGGCCGGCCGGCGCGGGAAAGCTTAGGGTTCCGCGCTGTTCAATCAGCAGCTGAGCCCCGTCCCGCCGGGCGATCTCGAAAGCGATCACGTCCGGGGCGAGATTTGCAGCCAGGGCGCGTTCCCGGGCCATCCGCGCCCGTGGCATGCCGGCGCGAAGCAGTTCCTCGAGCAGCATGGCCTCGAAAACGTCGACGGCCTCGTCGGGCATGTCTTCTGGGTGTTCGCGGCTGAAGCGCTCGAAGGCGGCATGGATCGCCGTGCCGCGGGCCAGCGCCTCCACCGGCTCATCGGGACGGTCCAGGCGTTTGAGGCCCAGAATATGCCGCGCGTAGATCGCATAGGGGTCGCGCACCCATTGCTCCACCCGGGTGACCCCCAGTTCGCGAGGGCGGGCCGCCACGGGCGGCCGGGGCGCCGGACGGGCGGCGGTTCGAAGCCAGGGCGGGGGGGCGGCCAGCGGCTCGTCCAGCGAGCGCGCCCAGGCAATCAACTCCGGCCGATCGGGAAGCGCTAGGTCGGCGCCCTTGGCCAGAGTACGCAGCCGCCACAACCAGCGCGAGGCCACCGCCGGCGCGCCGGCCCGCCGCTCGGAATGCAGCAAGTAGACTTCGGGCGAGCAGGCGGCCTGGGCAAAATCATGGGCGGACAGTCCGATCCGCCGTTCCGGCGGTGGCAGGCCGAGCTGCTCGCGCATCGGACGCGACAGGAAAGGATCGATCGGCGCGGGCTGGGGCCAGACCCCCTCTTCCAGTCCCGCCAGGATCAGCCGGTCTGCCCGCAGCAGCCGCGCCTCTAGGACCCCCAATATCCGTAGGCGGGGGTGGCTGGCGCCGCCGGGCCGGACACGTTCACGCTCCATCAGGCCGTCGAGCAGATCGACAAATCCGCGCGCGCTGACCAGAGGCAGTGCGGCGCTTTCATTGATCAGGCCGGTCAGAACCTGGCCAAGGGCCTCGCCAGCCTGTCCCGCCCAGGGATCGGCGGGCGCCGGACCGGCGGCCAGGCCTTCGAGGGCGACGGCGATGGCGCGGGCCGCGACGGCGGGATGCGCCTCGTCTTGATCAAAGGGGGCGCCGACACCCTCAATGACGGCGCGCAGGGGCGCGACCAGCGCGAGGGCCGCTGACGGGGCCTCGGACAGGCGCTCGATCAGAACGTCCCATCCATCCGGGCGGGGGCCGCGCAGACCGTGGCGTTCGAGGGCGACGCGGGCGAATTCCAGGTCTGCCGGAGTTAGACCCAGGCGGACCAGCGGATGTTTGACGATTGCCAGGAGGTTCACCGGATCGACCGGATCGACCACCGCCCGGGTCAGCAGGCCGGCGAGGATCGCCGCAGGTGCGCCTGATAGCGGCCGGCCGGCCGAAGAATCGGCGGTGACGCCCCAGCGGGTCAGGCGGGCGCTGACCCGGCGGGCCAAACCATCGTCGGGCGTGATCAGGGCGGCGGTCTTGTCGGGGGTCTCCAGGACCTCGCGCAACAGCAGCGCGGCCAGGGTGGCGGCTTCCTCGTCGGCGCGGGCGGTCAGGACGGTGAGCCCGGCCAGACCCTGGACGATCGGGTCGGGCGCGCCCGCTCCCGCCTCGGCGCGCAGGGCGTCGATTTGAGCCAGCCAGTCGGCGGTCGACTCGGGCGGCCTCAGGGCTTCGTTGATCAGACGCCGCCGCCAGCGGCCGGCGGCGTCGATCCGGGGCTCTGGATCCCAATGCTTGACATCACCCCGTCCGAGTCCCGCCCGTTCGAGCAGGCGCTTCATGTTCCCCTGAGGATGCTGCTCGCCGACTTCCGCCCAGGCCGAGTCGGCGAGATCGGCGTCGAGGCCGGGCAGGACCACACACCCCCGAGGCGCCGCGGCGATGGCCGCCAGCAGGTCGGCCGACGATGGCGCCGACCCCGTCGATCCGGCGGCGATCATCACGTCGGCGGGTGGCCGGTCCCGCCAGCGCTCGGCCAGGCGCCGGGTCAGGGCGACACGGCGGGCGGCTACATCCATCATGCCAAGTTCGGCCAGGCGTCGCGGCCAAGCGTCGGTGGCCAAGCCCAGGAATTGCGCGGAGACCTGCCAGTGGCGGGCCAGTTCGCCTTCGACCAAAATGGCGATAGCGCCGCCATCTTCCCGTTCCTCGATCTGGCGCGCGTCGAGGAAGGTGGCCAGGGCATCGGCCAGATCGAGCGCCGAGCCCGCGTCCAGCCGACGCTCCAAAAGGTCCTGGTTCCGGGCCACCAACCCGGCCAGTTCGAAACGGCGCCGGCTTGGGGAAATGGCTGGCGGAAGGTCCAACGCCAGATCGCCGGGCTCGAAGGGAGACTCGCCCTCGTCGAGGTCGCCCAGGGCGCGAACCTGGGGAAGGATCACAGCGGCGGTCCCCGAAACTTTCAGGAACGCCTCTGCCAGGGACCGGGCGGCACGGCGGGTGGGGATCAGCACCACCGCCTCGGCCAGGGCTTCGGGACCAAGCGGCGACAGGGTTCGCCAGATCCCCCTCGCCAGGTCCTCCAGAAACGGGCGGTGGGCCGGGATGTTGAACCAACGCGGGGACGGCGCGTCCAGGAAGGCGGTCACGCCCGGACGGCCAGCCGGGCCTCGGCCGCCTCCCGCGCGGCGGGGTCGCCCACATGCATCCAGAAGCCATCCATGACCGCGCCGTGCAGGCGGCCCGGCCCGCACATCGCCTTCCAGTGGCCCAGTATACCGTGGGGTTGGCTAGGCCAGGGATCGATGATCGCCGGCTTCATCATATGCACGCCCATGTAGGCCAGGGGCGCGGTTAGGGCGTCGCCCCGATGAGTCAGTCGCCCGTCCTCGGCGCGAAAGAAATCGCCCGGACCATCGAAGCCGCAGCTGTTTTCGGTCGGCACCAGCATCAGCAGGTCATCCATTCGCGCCGGATCCCAGGCGCCGATCAAACGATCCAGAACCGGTTCTCCCTGCTCGCTCCAGACCGAATCGATATTGGTGACCAGTATCGGCTCGTCACCCAGCAGGGGTCGCGCCGCCTTTAGGCCTCCGGCGGTCTCCAGCAGGCCGGCCCGCTCGTCGGAGATCACTACCTCCAGGTCGGTCCGGCGGGCGAGATGGTCCTCCATCTGGTCGGCGAAGGCGTGGATATTGACCACCACCCGGCGCACGCCCGCCGCCACAATGCGGTCGAGCATGTGATCGATCAGCGGTCGTCCGCCGACCGTGACCAGGGCCTTGGGCCGATCCAGGGTCAGAGGCCGAAGACGGGTGCCCAGGCCCGCGGCCAGGACCATGGCGGTGGCTGGGCGGATCAAGAACGGGCCTCGACCGGGATATTGGCGTCGAGCCACGCCTTCAGGCCGGGGGGCCCCGGTTCGCGCAGGCATCGATCCAGATAACGCCACAGCCGGGGCATGAAGGCCCGGTAGCGGGGCTTGCCGTCGCGCGCCACCAGACGGGCGAAAATGCCCAGAATGCGGACGATGTTCAGCGCGCCGAGGGCATGGAAATCAGCCTGGAACGCGTCGGGGTCAAGGTCGGGACGCGCGGCCCGATAGCGGGCCAGCACGGCCTCCTCGCGCTCGGGCGACACATCCCGTCTGGCGTCGTGCAGCAGCATCGATAGGTCCCAGGCCGGGTGCGCCCGCAAGGCGTCCTGGAAATCCAGCAGCCCGGTTTGCGCCGCCCCCGCGCGCGCCGGCAGCCATAGCAGATTCTCGGCGTGAAAGTCGCGGTGACAGAACACCGTCGCGCCCGCCTCTCCCCGAGCGGCGATGTCGCCGACCAGAGCCCGCCATTCGTCGATCGCCGCGTCGGAGAGCGACAGCCGCGGATCGAACCGGGGCAACCACTCGACCAGGATATCGCCGGCCGTACGCAGGGCCAGGGCGTCGTAGGTCAGCAGCGGCCAGGCCGAGCCGTCACCCTCCAGTACCGTCGGCGGTTGCTCCGCGTGGAGGCACAGCAGAACATCCGTCGCGCTGTCATAGAGTGGTGTCTCGTCGGCGCCGGCCGCGATCAGGTTGGCGTAGAGGTCGTCGCCCAGATCCTCCAGCACCGCGAAGCCGGCGGCCGGATCGGCGGCGGCGATACGGGGCGCGGACAGGCCCAGGCCGCGCAGATAGGCGGCGCAGGCCACGAAGGCTTCGACCCGCCCGGCCGCCAGGCGGGCCAGGGCGTTGTAGCCGAGCGCCGCGCGCTCCGCCTCGCCGGCCAGCGGAGGACAGGGCAGAGTCTCAAGCGCCGGGGCCTGGTCCATCAAGATCAGGCTTGGGCCGGAAGCCGGAAACAGCCGCTCATAGGCGCGGGTCGAGGCGTCGCCGGCCAGAGGCTGACGGCGGATGTTCGCCAGACCGGCGGTGTTCAGAAAGGCGAGCCGCGCGGCCTCGCGCTCAAAGGTCAATCGCGCGCTCCTCCCAGGCCCCGTGGGCGGTGAGGCGGACACGGCGGGAATCGCCATCGACCTCGATATCGACGTCGAGCCGGTTCGGCGGCAGATGATGGCCCAGGCGTTCGGCCCATTCGATCACCGCCGCGCCGTCGCGCAGCGCCTCATCAAGGCCGATCTCATAGGCTTCGTCGGCGGAGGTGATGCGGTAAAGGTCGAAGTGGGCGATCGGGAACGCCGGCCCCGGGTAGAACTGAACCAGGGTGAAGGTGGGGCTCGGCACATCGCCCTCGTCCGGCGACAAGGCCCGGATCAGGCCGCGGGCCATGACCGACTTGCCGGCGCCGAGCGGGCCGGACAGGCAGATGGCCTCGCCCTTTTCCAGGGCTCTGGCCAGCGCCGCGCCGAAGTGGGCGGTGTCGGCCTCGGTCGGAAGACGGAAATCCCCCTCGGTGGGAACGATCATGGAAGGCGCTCCATTGGCTGACGGCTGGTATCTGATCGGATTTTCCGATCCTGCGGCCACATGAAGCCACGGCGGAGCGCGCGGCAAGAGCCGAGGGCCATCGTGGCCGAACGCCTGGACCCACAGCCCCGCCCAAGCTATCGGGCGTTGATGATCGGGATGCTGCGCGCCGCCTACAACCAACGTATCGCGGCCGGGGCTATCGTGACCGACGCGGCTCAGAACGCCGTTCTGGCGGCGCTGACGCGAGTGGAGGCGGAACTGGCGGCGATCAGGCCGGCAGGGCTGTTCCGCAAGGCCCAGGGCGCGCGCGGGGTCTACATCTGGGGGCCGGTGGGGCGGGGCAAGTCGATGATCATGGACCTGTTTTTCGATCATGCGCCGTTTCAGCCGAAACAGCGGATCCACTTCCTCGATTTCATGGCCCGCGTTCACAGCCTGGTGAACGCCTGGCGCAACGGCGACGCGGCAGCCCGGCGCGTCAGGTTCGGCCAGATCAAGGGCGAGGATCCGATCCCGCCGGTGGCCGACATACTGGCGGCCGAGGCGCGGCTGCTGTGTTTCGACGAACTTCAAGTGACCGACATCGCCGACGCCATGATCCTGGGACGGCTGTTCGAGGCCCTGTTCGCCCGGGGCGTGACCCTGGTCTCCACCAGTAACCGGCCGCCGGACGATCTCTATCGCAATGGCATCAACCGCCAGCTGTTCCTGCCGTTCATCGCCATGCTCAAGGCACGGATGGAGGTGGTCAGCGTGGCCGGGGAGCGCGACTATCGCACCGAGCGGCTGCGCGCGGCGGGAACCTGGTTCTCGCCGATCGACCCGGATCACGAGCGCACCTTCGACACCCTGTGGCGCGACCTGCTGGGCGGCGAGGCCGAGACCGGGGCCACCTTGCACGTGCTGGGCCGCGACGAGCATTGGCCCCGGGCGGCCGGGGGCCTGCTGCGCGGTCATTTCGCCAGCCTGTGTGTGCACGCCCTGGGGCCGGCCGACTATCTGGCCGTCGCGGCGCGATTCCACACGGTGTTCCTCGAACAGGTCCCCAAGCTGGGGCCGGAGCGGCGCAACGAGGCGCGGCGGCTGGCGATGCTGGTCGACACCCTCTATGAGGCCCGCGCCCGGCTGGTGGTGCTGGCGGCGGGAGAGCCGGACCTGCTCTATCCGGCCGGGGACCTGTCGTTCGAGTTCGAGCGCACCGCCTCGCGCCTGAAGGAAATGCGCTCGGCCGACTGGATGGCGGCGACGGCCAAACGCGACGTCTGAAGCGCCCCTTTTCGCGCCCTTGCCAAGGCCGGGCGCCTCTGCGATAAGCCCCGCTCTGAATTTCGGGGCGCGTCGCGGCCCGGCGGAGTGCGGGCGTAGCTCAGTGGTAGAGCACAACCTTGCCAAGGTTGGGGTCGAGAGTTCGAATCTCTTCGCCCGCTCCAAAATTCAGGAATTAAATCAATAGGATATTGAGAGCGTGGGGCCCCGCCGATGGGGTGCGTTGACGTGCTGGAAGATAGGCGGAAGATAGGGTCACATTTTCGAGAGTGTGACCGTGTGACCCGTCGCAGAATCCCAACCCTGCCCATCGAGACATTGATGGACCATCCCGTTGCCATGACGCTCCCAGCCGCAGCCTTCGGCATGCTGGCGAGACTCGCCCTACATTTTCACGCCACCGAGTGCCGGCCGCTCCCTATCGCGGATCACGAGTTGATGCACGTGGCGCGCGCGCATGCCCCGACGTGGCGGCGATGGAAGGCGAGAGTCCTCGAAACGTTCGAAGCGATTCGGCCCGAGATCGAAGGCTACCGCACCCACAGCCTCGCTCGGCGCCAGGGTCTTATCGTCGCCAGCAACCTAGCCGTCGCTGCGCGGAGACAAGCCAAGATTGCCCAGGCAGAGGCGGCACCTGCCACATCGGCGCCGCCCTATGCGATGGGCTTCCTGCCGAGACGGGAATCGCCGAAACCATCTCGCCCGGGCAACACGTTGGGGAGGCGCCTAACCGACTGAGCGAGCGATGACCGCCCGGCGTGAACCAGAAACGGTCGGGCACGACCCCGACTCGCCCCGACGCCAGGAGGACCGCGTTGGTCGGGCCACCCATCAACTCGAAGGGACCAATCCCCGCCCCGCCCGAAAAAGTTGGTCCAGTTTCTGCCGGTCACAGTCTGGCGCTCGCCAACCACGCTCAATGCCAACTCGCACGCCATCAGCGACGCGCGCCCAGAGCGGACATTCCCAACGGCAGAGGAGGGTGGAAAGCGGCAGTGGTGCCGAGGCACATCCTACCCAAAGCTACCGCGTGATTGGGGGCATTTGGGTCAGAGGCGGCGTCCTCACGCAGGCACCCCACCGGCTTCGGAGTTCCGCCACGCGCTGATCGACGTCGGATTTCTTCAAGCGCAGCCTAACCTGATCAGCCCAACCCATAAACTGGTTCGATACCCCGCCCATATCTTGATTAAGACTCGCAAGCTGCCCAATAATCGACAGCATCTCGACCCGTTGCACCGAGTCTATGGGGTGAGTGAACGTCAGCGGCTGAAGTCGAGGGGTGAGGCTGTGTTCCTGTTCATTGTACGTTCTAATGATTTCAATGGACCTGAAGAGCGTCGAATATTCCGCCTGTCGCTCTAAAGACATGCGGCTGACCAGCCCGCTAGCCCTCGTCGAGTCCCAGCTCCCTGTGGGCCAAGGTCGGCCCGGAGCTCTATAAATCTGGCCAAGCGCGTTGGCCGAGAAGCCGGGGGCGTGTACCGCGTCCGCGTTGGGATCAGTCTCGCCAACCCAGGCGCCGCTGCCGGTCTGCAGCCGTTGAGCAATCTCTCGAATTCGCGCGTTGTAGCAGGGCTCCATGGCCGACCGCTCAGCCGCATACCGAAGATTTCGGAGGACTTCCGCGTCCAGATCCTCTTCGGCTCTTGTTACCGACTCCCTCCAATGGAGCCACTCAACGCTTTGCTCAAGGGCGATTGCAATGAGAATGCCGCAAACGATGGTGCCAATCTCGATCAGGAACTCGCGCCAGCTATGCGCTGCCTTCGGTTTGTGAATTTCCATCCTGCCTATCCCAGCCCCATCCGGTTAAGCTTGGGTAGCACAAGCCGCGCGGAAAGTCTGCTAAGGGTCGCGAACCGTCCCTAGGTTACGGCCAGGAACTCGAGTTTCGCGGCCCGTCGGACTTCGGGGCTGAAAGCCACCATTCCGAACGGGTCAGATGGGTGGTGACAGGTAATTGCTGGTGGCCGCGCCTCACTGGCTTCAGCACCTCCTGAAACTCTTGGTTGTCTGGACTGGTGACGACCATTCTGAGACCGAGGGGCGTTCGGACAAGTCGGGCCTCCACGCGATGCACAGCGGCCGCGCGGGTTTGCCGTTCTGATCCTTCAACTTCTCTTCGACCGTGAAACGGAGCGTCCCACCCTGAACAGCCGCTGGTGAGGCCCTGTGGGGCTCGTCCCGGTTCGGATAGCTACTCGCCCAGGGCCTGGGTCAGAGCTTTGATGTAGGTCCGGATGGCGGCCTCCCATCCGTCCGAGTGGTCGAGGAGCTGGCGCACGGACGGGTTCCGGGAACCGACGACCAGACGCCAACCGGTGGCCTTGGGCGTCTTCCTGATCGTGGCCCCGGGGATGAGGTGAGCGAGGTCTTCCTGGTAGGCGTGGGACAGGTCTACCCGGCCAATCCCATCACTAGACCAGTGACAGTAGTCCGTCTCGATTGGGCCGTCGGGGTCGATGACCGCGAGGTGATACTCGGCGCCGTCGGGCGCCCGCCACTTCAGGCTCATGTGCTTCTTCAGGTCGGGGTAGACTCCCATCGGCTCGACCCGAGCCAGGAACGCCCGGAGCGCGTTTGGTAGGGTGGGGTCGACCTTGGCCAGACGCTCGTAGAACTGTTCTTCCGAGATCGAGGTAGGGCGGGGGGAGCCCGGCCCCGAAGAGTCCTTGGTCGGGGCCTTGGCGGGCACCGCGACCACGCCGGCGTCCATGCGGATCACGGCCCGCTCGATCTGCACCGTCCGGGCGATCACCCGGGGGAGGACCAGGACGTCGGGCTGGTCGGGGACCCGCCACAAAGCCAACTCGACCAGGCTTAGGGTGAAGTGGAGACCGACGTGGCGCTGGAGGA
>JAYVYH010000127.1:0-3878 GCA_043784385.1 Caulobacteraceae bacterium
AAACCTCGGTTCCGAGTTCCTGGCCAGCCAGGGTGAGGGAGAGGAGACCGAAGCAGTACGGCCGATGGTCATGGATGTGGTCCGTCGTCACTTCAGGCCGGAGTTCCTCAACCGGATCGACGAGATCATCCTCTTCAAGCGTCTCGGGCGCGATCAGATGGATACCATCGTGCGCATCCAGCTCCGCCGCGTGCAGAAGTTGCTGGAGACCCGCCGAATGACGATCGACCTCGACGCGGGCGCCCTGCACTGGCTCGGGGAGCGAGGTTATGATCCGGCCTATGGCGCCAGGCCGCTCAAGCGGGTCATTCAGAAGGAACTGGTCGATCCGATTGCCAAGAAACTTCTGAGTGGCGGCTTGGCGGACGGATCGCTCATTCAGGTCAGCGCTGGCGGGCACGGGCTTGAGATCAATCGGGCGGCGGTTCACTGAGCCGTCCGGCTGCCGGCTGATCGTGTCCAGATCAGCTAGTTCGGGCGGTCCGCAGGAATTCATCCCGACTGCGGGGGTCATCCCGGATGACCCCCAAAAGCCGACTGGTGGACAAGCTGGACCCTGGGGTGTTGACGCCGCGAAGGGTCATGCAGCTGTGCTCGGCCTTGATTACCACGCCAACACCGTGCGGATTGAGGACGTCCTGGATTGCTTCGGCGATATCCGCAGTCAGTTTCTCCTGAATCTGCAGTCGCTTGGCAAAACCCTGAACCACGCGCGCGAGCTTGGATATGCCGACCACCCGGTTGCGCGGCAGATAGCCCACATGGGCCCATCCGACGACCGGCAGCATATGGTGTTCGCAGACGCTGACGACCCGGATGTCGGTAAGCACAATCATGTCGTCGTAGCCGCCGACCTCCTCGAAGGTCCGTTCAAGGAAGCGTCTGGGGTCTTCGTCGTAGCCGCTGAACAGCTCCTTGTAGGAGCGGGCGACGCGGGCCGGTGTGTCCAGCAGACCCTCGCGGTCTGGATTATCTCCCGCCCAGGCGATTAAGGTTCGGACCGCAGCTTCCGCTTCATCCTGGGTAGGGCGACCGACAGCGCGCGCGTTGAGATGCTGGCTCAGGCGTCCGCTTAGGGCTTTTACGTTGGACATCTTTACTCCTATGCCGATCCGACACCTTGTTAGGTTCGGCGAAAATATACTATCTCGGATGGCATATATAACTAAACGGCCAGGTCGCAAGGCTCCTTGAAGCTAATTGCTGACCTGGGGACGCCGCGCGGACATTGGAGGTTTCAGGTGGTCGGATCGGCAGCACCCGTGGATTCGGTTGTTTTGCAATAAGCGCGGATAAAAGCCGCGCTTATGGCCTCGGCCGTCGCATTCAACGACATTGGGCGCTCCCGGTCGCCGTTCAATTGGTGTTGGTGGAGCGAAGCGAGCAGCAACGGCGATATAAGCATCAAGGCGGCGGCTCGAACGTCGGTATCAACCATATCGCCGCGCGCGATGTGCGCCCGCAGGCGATCCTCCAGCACAATGGTGGTGGGATCAAGAATGTGCCGGAGCGTTGAGCGGCTGACTCCAACGTCGAGCAATCCTTCACCGAGGGCCACCGCGAACAGATCGCCTAGGCACACCTCGCGACTGGCCTCGAGGGCGCGGATGAGCGCCGCTGAATAGTCTCTTATCGATTCGCCGAATGGCTTTTCAGCGTCCCGCTGCGCGGCCAGCCCGTCCTGACCAAGCTTCAGACACTCCTCGAAAATCGCATCGACGACCTGAGAGCGTGCACCAAAGTAATGGCGAAGTGTAGGAACACTCACCCCAGCCGCGGAGGCCAGCTCACGAAGGCTTGGGCGGGGGGAATCGCGGCGCATCATATGACGGCTCATTCCGCGGAGGAGTTCGCTCCGCCGGATGCCATAGTCAGCGTCCCGTGTGCCCTTTGGTCTTGGCAAGATAGTTTCCTCTTTGAACTTTCACTAAAGCGGGGAACGGGGGCGCCGCAATGCAACCCGACCGACCCCTCATCAAGGTAGAGACATGTTGATCGGGCCGCCATGCGTCTCGACGCGCCTCGTTACCGCGACCGGCTCGCCGGCCCCTTCGGTCGATTTGCCCACGGTGATGACGAACCAGGAACCGTTGGGCAAACCGTTGAAGTTGAAATGACTGGCCGAGTCGCAGGTCGTGCGGCGGACAAATCGTGCGTAATCGCCGGCGCCCGCCGAGGGGGTCCGCGCCCTTATAATGGATACTGGGGCGGCCGCGGCGCTCGCCGAGCCGTAGAGGACGATCATGCGCCGCCGGCTCCATGGGGTCTCCGGTGTCAGGAGCACATCGCTGCCCTGGCAACTGAAACGGGTGGCGCCTTGGTGGTAAGTCAACGCGCCGGAGATCGAGCCGTCGCCCTTGGCGGTTGACCAGACAAAGTCCCGCGCCTCAAATGTGATTCCAGCGGCCAAGGGCGGTTCATAACCCGACCCTGCGATACCCCCAAGCCCGGCGGGTCCTTCGGCGCAGGACGCCAGAACCAGAGCCGATAGAAAAACGAGAACGCCACGTTGCATGACCGGTAACCTAGGACGCCGGAGGCCGGCGGGCAACGTTCGTCTGCTTGCGTTTTTGCGCTCGGCGCCGACCGTCGACTGTCGACCGTCGGCGATTTTCCCTTGGCGACCCCGGTCGAAGCGGCGATAAGCCTCAACAAGATCAGTCAAGGACTACGGGAGATGGAACGATGAAGGCCGCCGTATTGCGTGAGGTGAGAACCCCCCTGCAGATCGAGAACGTGCAGATCAACAAACCAGGACCGCATGAGGTTCTGATTCGCACGGTCGCCGCGGGGGTTTGCCACTCAGACCTGCATTTCATTGAAGGGCTCTACACACATCCCCTGCCGGCGGTGCTGGGCCACGAGAGCGCCGGGGTGGTCGAGCAGATCGGGTCAGAGGTACGCACAGTCAAGGTGGGCGATCACGTTATCACCTGCCTTTCGGCCTTTTGCGGTCATTGCGAATTCTGCCTCACTGGCCATATGAGCTTATGCGTGAGTCCGGACACCAAGCGCGATCCTGAAGACGAACCGCGCCTGTCGCAGCCGACCGGCGCCATGCTGCAATATTTGAATCTTTCGTCGTTCGCAGAGCAGATGCTTATCCATGAGCATGCCTGCGTGGCGATCCGAAAGGACATGCCCTTAGACCGCGCCGCGTTGATCGGTTGCGGCGTCATGACCGGGGTGGGCGCGGTGTTCCATACCTCCAACGTCAGGCCGGGCGACACGGTAGCCGTGATCGGCGCCGGCGGGGTGGGTCTGGCGGCGATCAACGGCGCTGCGATCGCCGGCGCCAGTCGCATCATCGCCATCGACCTGTCGGCGTCGAAAGACAACCTGGCCCGTCATTTTGGCGCCACCGACTTCATCTGCGCCGCCGACACCGATCCGGTGAAGGCGGTATTGGAGATGACCAAGGGTGGCGTCCAGCACAGCTTCGAAGCCATCGGCCTGAAAAAGACCGCCGAGCAGGCCTTCGGAATGATCCGTCGCGGTGGAACGGCCAACATCATTGGCATGATCCCGTTTGGCCAGACCATCGAGATTCCCGGCTGGGCCTTCCTGGGCGAAAAGAAGATTCAGGGATCGCTGATGGGGTCCAACCACTTTCCAGTCGATATGCCCCGTCTGGTGGACATGTATATGGCCGGCAAGCTGAAACTCGACGAGATGATCTCCCGAAGGATCAAGCTCGAGGAGGTCAATGAGGCCTTCGCCGAAATGAAAACGGGTCAGATCGCCCGTTCGGTGATCGTGTTCGACGCCTGACGGTGGCTATGGAACGGGTGACCCGGAAAATGGGTCACCCCTGTTGCATGATCTCTCGGACGGAAGACAGGGGGTCGGATTCAATCCGGCTTTCCAGGTTGAAAATC
>JAYVYH010000128.1:0-6694 GCA_043784385.1 Caulobacteraceae bacterium
CGATCAGCGCCACGGTCGCCGCGACATCGTCGGCGTCGAGCGCCGCCGTGGCTATGGTCACGCCGGTTCGATGCTTCACCGAGGCGGCGACGGCCTCGCATTTGTGGATCCGGCGGCTAGCCAGCGTGATGTGCGAGAACACCTCCTGGCCCATCGCCATCTTGTGAACCGCGACCGAACCGACGCCGCCGGCGCCGATAACAAGCACCCTGGTCATCCGTGCCTCTCCTGACGCCAAAGGCGTTCGCCGCCTAGCCGCCCGCACGCGGGCTGGGGCGTCCTATCACGATGAAGGTGTGACCCCTAGCTTCAGTGCGCCGCCGGACGTTTGTGGCCCCAGGTGCTGGGCGCGTCGTGGCGGCCGACGCGCCAGGTGGCCTCGTCGACTTCGATGGCGCCGAAGCCGAACTCCACCTCAAAGCCGCCGGGTGTGCGCGCATAGAACGACACCATGTGATCGTTGGTGTGGCGCCCGAGGGTCGCGGTGATAGGCGCGCCGGCCGCCTGCGCCCGTTCCATCGCGAAGCCCACGGCGTCCAGGGTTGGGGTCTGGATCATGAAGTGGTGCAGCCGCCTGGGCATCGGGACCGGGATCAGCGCCAGGGTGTGATGGCGGCGATTGCAGTGGAAGAACTCCATGTCGAAACTGACTTTCGGGGCCGGCCGCATGCGGATGGTGTCGGACAGCCGAAAGCCTAGCAGGTCCTGGTAGAAGCGCCGCGCCGCCGCCATGTCCTGGGTCGACAGCACCACATGGCCCAGCCCCTGTTCGCCGGTGACGAACGCGCCGACGCCGGCCAGCGAGGCGAAGGGCGTCTCCGTCCGAAGGGTCGGGCCGTAGAATATCTCAACGTTCAGACCGTCGGGATCGAGGCAGGAGATCAACCCCAGCACCCCCCGTTCGGCGAGCCTGTCCGGGTCTCCATTGCCGACCGCCAGGCCGGCGTCGGTCAGTCGGGTCCGCAGGGTTTCGAGCTCGGCCGGCCCCGCGACCTCGAACCCCAGGTAAGCCAGGTCGTCGGCGTCTCCCTGTTCGACCGCGATGCGCCAGGCCAGGTCGTCGAGACGAAAACGGCGCGCCTCGCCGGCCGGCTCGGCCGGCATCAGGCCGAGCACGCCGGTGGCGAAGGCGCTCCAGGCGTCGGGGTCCCGCACCTGGAGACCCATATAACCGAGCGATCCGATAGTCATGGAATGGCCTTCTCCTGAACTGGGTTGGCGCCGTGCGCCTCCGGGGCGAGCCGGAAGATCACCGCCCCCTTCGATCCCGCGCGCTCCCGCGGCGGCCGGCGCGGCGCGGCCTCGGGCGACCGGCCCTCGAACTGGCGCCGCCATCGGGCCGGGGTCTCGCCGAACTCGCGCTGGAAGGCCCGGATGAAGGCCGCCGCCGAGCTGTAGCCCGCCTCGTCGGCCGCCGCCTCCACGCTGACAGCCCCGACGACCAGCTTGCGGGCGATGGCCGTCAAGCGCATCCGCGATACGATCCGCGCGGGAGTGTGGCCGGTGACGAGCTTGAACTCCTCGGCGAAGCGGGTGCGCGACATGCCGGCCGCGCGCGCCATGTCGACGAGCGTCCAGGCCCTCTCGGGCGCGGCGAAGAAGGCGTTGATCGCCGCCAGCAGCTGTCGGTTCAGCGGCATGCGTGACCCGTCTGCCGCCCGGATCCCGCGGTCGGCGAACACCCGGCGACTCATATTGACCAACATGATCTCCGCCAGGCGGCGGATCACCAGGTTGCGGTCGATCCAGGAGTTGTCGGCGTATTCGTCCTCCAGCATCTCGACCGCGCGCCAGAGACGCCGCGTGAGGTCCGGGTGGGCGCTCTGCTTGACGACGATCGGGCCGATCATCAGCGAGCCGAGCGCCAGCGCCGCGTTGGGGGCGACACCGAGGATCAGCCGCACCTCGGCGCCCGAGGCGGGCTCGGTCATCGGCGTTTGCTGGAAGCCGTCAGGCTGGCCCGCCGGCGCGGCGGCTATCGATCGAAAGACGTGGGGCGCTAGCCCGCTGACCGCCACCGCGTCGCCGGCGCCAAGCTCGATCTCGCGATAGACAGGAAAGTCGGTCTCAAGACGCAGCCGGCCGGCCTGCACCATCACGCAGTAGGAATAGTTTCCTGGGTCGAGGACCTTGGCGAAGGGCGCCACGGCCGAGGCGCGGACGAAGTGGACGCCGTCCATGCGCACGTCATGGCGTGGATTGTCAGGCGCGGTCATGGTCGCCCGCGCCGTATTTGCCCTTGAGGCCGCCGCCGCCCGAGACACGGCCCATGCCCCGCACGGCGATGCCGGTGTCCAGCTTCAGCACCCCGCCGGTGGCAGGACGGCTGTCGCGCCGCGAGGCCAGGAACACGTAGCCGCCCGCGTAGTCGGCGGGCGTCGGCACGTAGCCCAAGGGTATGTTCCGGCCGGCGATGGCGGAGAGGTTGATGCTGCTGATCGACTTGTCCGCCATGCCGAGCGCCTCGGGACCGCGAAGGTCGGTCTCGATCGGGCCGGGGGCCACGCCGTTGACCCGCACGGCGGGCGCGAACTCATAGGCGAGTTGCCGGATCAGGCCGACCAGTGCGTGCTTGGAGGCGGTGTAGAGCGGCCCGCCGCCGGCCGGATCGAACCCGGCGTTTGAGACCGTGAAAATCAGCGAGCCGGCCGAGCGGACCAACGCCGGCAGCGCGGCCTTGGCGAGGTTGAGGTTGCCCTTGACGTTGACGTGGAACAATTCGTCGAAAGCCGCGTCGATCCGCTCGGCGGGCAGGTCGTCCAACGAGATTGAATAGTCCCAGATGCCGGCGTTGCCGATCGCGCAGTCGAGCTTGCCGAACCGCGCGACCGTCCTATCCACCGCGCTCTGGTTGTCGGCGATCGCTGTGACATCGCCGGGTGTGACCAAAAGCCGGTCGCCATGGGTGGCGGTGAGGTCGGCCAGACGGTCCGGCGTCCGGTCGAGCACCGCCACCGAGGCCCCTTCTTCGAGGAAGCGTTCGACGATGGCCCGGCCGAGGCCCGAGGCGCCGCCGGTGACGACTACGACCTGATCCTGGAGAGCACCCATGCGCGTCCACCCCTAAAAAATCGTACTCATGTTGGTCGACTGGATCACCGTCTGGTCGAGGAACATATGGCGTCTGGCGAGCAGGAACCCCGCGCCCGTACGGCGCAGCGTATCGACGCGGCGGCCGACCCAGCTGTCGATGTCAGCCTCCAGCCTGGTGCGATAGAGGTGGAAACAGGCCTCGACGGTTATGTCGTCGCCGGCGATCTCCAGGATCCGCACGTTCGACACAAAGTGGCGGGAGCGGGAAGGCGGGTCCTCGGACCAGGCGGACCCGGCCTCCAGCTTCCTGACCCGCACCTCCAGCAATGTGCGGTCGTCGTCGAAATAGGCCATGTCGCCCAGCTTGGTGAACTCGCGGTCGATATCGCTGAGGGTCACCGTGCGACGGATCGGCATCCAATAGTGGATATCGTCGGCCAGCAGCCCCAGCCAGTGGCGATATTGGCGGGCGTCGAGCAGCGCGGCTTCGGCGTAAAGGAACTGTTCCACCTCGTAGTGCAGCAGGACCCGTTCCGGCAGCAGTCTCTCTGGCGCCATCAGATGGGTCCCGTGGGTGGCGGCGTGTGATTGGCTTTCAGCTCGGTCCAGTCGCGAGCCGCCATCCATTCGGTCCAGGCGCGGTAGAGCCACCGCTGGCCATGCTCGCCGACACAGGATTCGATGTAGTGCTCGCCGTGGTCGCCGGCCACGGCGTGGTCATGGCCCAGCCCCATGCCGATATATTGCCCCAGGGTGCGGCTGGAGAAGCCGCGCGCCGAACGCGTGCTTTGGCTCCAGTTCTCGCCATCGTCCTGCTCCAGTATGCCGGCCGGGCCGAAGACGTGATTGGCCTGAGCTACCATGCCCCGACGCAGCGCCAGTGGCGCCCCTTTAGGCACGAAGGTGAACCACCACAGTTCGGTCTTTGACGGCCCGCGGGGCAGACGCAGGCAGACCTGCAGCCCGCTCATGGTGATCCAGAGATTGGGGAAGATGTTGGGATGCCCCTCGCTGCGCACGCCGACTGGACCCATCAGGTCCGTGGCCCCGCGGGGCCGGATGCGCGGCGTATTGGGCGGGGCGGCGCGCGACACCGCATCGCGTTCGTCGTCCGACATCGCGTCGATGCGGTCCTGCTTTTCGCGCGGGGCTCCAGGGCCGCCGATCGCGTGGCCGTATTCGCCCAGCATCACCATCTGGTTGTTGGGGTGCTGAATGGCGGCGATGTCGAGGAAGCCGGCGGTGTTGGCCGAGGCGTGGCTGTAAGGCACGTGGTACCAGTCAAACAGGTTGTCGACCGCGATCTTCCAGTTGCAGCCGATGATGTTCTTCTGGATGCCGTCGACGACCTCCACTTCGCCATGGGCGCAAATCATGCCCAGGCCGGTGCGGCCGACGTCGCCCAGGAAGTCGTGCAGTGTCGGAGCGTCGGGGGCCAGGGTCGCGAACCAGAAGCCCAGATAATTCTCGGCGCGGGCCCGAGCGAGGCCGAGCCGGCTTCGGTCGATATCGTTGTGGTAGAAGGCCTTCAGGCCCGGGACGCCGATCAGCCGCCCGTCGAGAGCATAGTTCCAGCCGTGATAGCTGCAGACGAACGACCTAGCGCGGCCCTGTTCGGCGCGGCACAGGGCGTTGCCGCGATGTCGGCAGGTGTTGAGCAGGACGTTCACACCGCCTTGCTCATCGCGCACGACGATGACCTGATCCTCGCCGATGTAGTTTATGAAGTAGTCGCCGGGCTCCGGGATCTGGGAGTCGTGGCACATGAAGTTCCAGCCGCGCGCGAAGACCCGCTCGAGTTCCAGCTGGTAAAGCGCCTCGTCCGAGAGCACCCGGCGATCTAAGACCCCCGTGGTCGGATCGAATAGCGACAGGAGCTCGGCCCTGTCCCAAGCTCGTAGGTCTTGCCCGCCGTCCGCCATCCGCTGCTCCCGGGAAGGGAAGTTCTATCGCTTCCCAGTTTGGGGAGACTAGCGCGGAGCGACAATTTGTATGAGACCAAATCGTTCGCCAGAATTGATATTTCGTCCAGGAATGCTGGGACCAGCTCGACCCCACCAACGCGCGCCCATGGCGAGCCCCGTCCAAGCGCCCGAGCCACCGACTTGGCCTGAATACCCGAACGATGTTCGGCCCGTCTTGACGATTAAATGCGGCGGCCCTATTTCTGCGTCGGCACTCGAGCGTGGCGGCTGCTAACGGCTGTCGCCCGAAGCCTTAAAGTCTTAAACCCCAGTTAGAAAACTACGGAGAAAACATCCATGGCGTTTCGTCCGCTTGGCGACCGCGTCCTCGTCCGCCGCGTCGAGGAAGAAACAAAGACCAAGGGGGGCATCATCATCCCCGACACCGCGAAGGAAAAGCCGCAGGAGGGAGCCGTTGTCGCCGTCGGCCCCGGCGCGCGCGACGACTCCGGCAAGATCCAGCCCCTGGACCTGAAGACCGGCGATCGCATCCTGTTCGGCAAGTGGTCCGGCAGCGAGATCAAGCTGGAAGGCGAAGATCTGCTGATCATGAAGGAAAGCGACGTCCTGGGCGTTCTGGACTAACCCTGGCCCGACCCCACCCGATCTCAAACATCCCTTTTTTCGAAAGAGAGAGCCGACACCATGGCTGCTAAAGACGTCTATTTCTCAACCGATGCGCGCGACAAGATGCTGCGCGGCGTCAATATCCTCGCCAACGCCGTCAAGGTGACCCTTGGCCCCAAGGGCCGCAACGTGGTCATCGAAAAGTCTTTCGGCGCCCCGCGCTCGACCAAGGACGGCGTCACCGTCGCCAAGGAAATTGAACTCGCCGACAAGTTCGAGAACCTCGGCGCCCAGATGATTCGTGAAGTCGCCTCCAAGACCAACGACAAGGCTGGCGATGGCACCACCACCGCCACGGTTCTGGCCCAGGCCATCGTCGTCGAGGGCACCAAGTCGGTGGCCGCCGGCATGAACCCGATGGATCTGAAGCGTGGCGTCGAAAAGGCCGTCCTGAAGGTCGTCGAGGAAATCAAGAACACCTCCAAGAAGGTCACCACCAACCAGGAAATCGCCCAGGTCGGCGCGATCTCGGCCAACGGCGACAAGGAAATCGGCGACATGATCGCCCGGGCCATGGAAAAGGTCGGCAACGAGGGCGTGATCACGGTTGAAGAAGCCAAGAGCCTCGAAACCGAACTCGACGTTGTCGAGGGCATGCAGTTCGACCGCGGGTATCTGTCGCCCTATTTCATCACCAACGCCGAAAAGATGGAGGTCCAACTCGAGGATGTCCTGATTCTGCTCAGCGAAAAGAAGCTGTCCTCGCTGCAGCCGCTGCTGCCGGTGCTGGAAGCGGTGGTTCAGTCCTCGCGTCCCCTGCTGATCATCGCCGAGGACATCGAAGGCGAAGCCCTGGCCACCCTGGTGGTCAACAAGCTGCGCGGGGGACTGAAGGTCGCCGCCGTCAAGGCTCCGGGCTTCGGTGATCGCCGCAAGGCCATGCTGGAAGACATCGCAACCCTGACGGGCGGCCAGCTGATCAGTGAAGACCTGGGCATCAAGCTCGAGAACGTCACCATCGAAATGCTCGGCAAGGCCAAGAAGGTCTCGATCACCAAGGACGACACCACCATCGTCGACGGCGGTGGAGAGAAGGCCGACATCGAAGCTCGTATCGGCCAGATCAAGCG
>JAYVYH010000129.1:0-39802 GCA_043784385.1 Caulobacteraceae bacterium
TCCCAGTCGACGATAGCCGCCAGTTCGGGGCCGTCGAAGCGATAGAGCACATTGGCCAGGTGGTAGTCGCCGTGGATCACGCCCGGCTGAAAGGTCGCCGGCCGATGGGCGTCGAGCCAGGCGGCGACTGTATCCACGCCCTCGATCTCGCCGGGTCCAGACCAGCCCTCATATTCGGCGTAGCTGGCCAGCTGTTTCTTCCAGCGCCCGACCTGGCGCTCCAGGAAGCCCTCGGCCCTGCCCAGATCGGCCAGGCCCGCCGCCACATGGTCGACTCGCCCCAGCGCGGCGATGCCATCGACCAGTGCAAAGCCCATGCGTCGCCGGATATCCGGACTGCCGGCGTGAAGCGGCGGCAGTCCGACCGTGGGATTGAAGCCCTCCACCGGCTCCATGAGATAGAAGGCCGCGCCCAGCACATCTTCCGCGGGGCAGGCGGCGATCAGGCGCGGATGGGGAACGTCGGTCCCCGCCAGGGCGGCCAGAACCTTGGCCTCGCGCCGCATGGTCTCGCTGCCGTTCATGCGCGGATGCAGCGGCGGGCGGCGGAGCATGAACCAGCGCTCGCCCCGCCGAAACTTCAGCAACAGATTCTGCGTGCCGCCCGGCGGCCGTTCGGCCTCTTCGAGTGGTCCAGCTTCCAGGCCCCGCTCATCCATCCAGGCGGTCAGCCGATCCAGATCGACCCATTGTCGCCAGGCGCCCAGGGACGGGTCGAGAGCCGAGCCAGGAGGCGGCGGATTGGGTACGCTCATGCCGTCGGCCGGAACCGCACGCCACCGATCAGCACCCCATCGTCATCGACGTCCAGGCCGTCTGCTCGCGCCCGATCGAGAACATCTTCTACATCGGCGACCTTCAGGTCGATCCGGGAGATCCAGGTCATCGTATCTTCCCCCTGGCAGAACCGGATCAGGCCCTTCGTCAGAGGCAGATGAAGGTCGTTGGCCGAATCGAGCGGGTTGCCTAGCAATTTCGACCACAGCGCCGCGAGGGCGTGGGGATCGGGACTGGCAAGGGTGAAGCCCTCCAGCTCAAGCACCGTGTGGGTGCGGGTCTCGCGCCAGGTCTTGCCGGCCGGCCACCAGTCGCCGAACGGCTCCAGATAGTCGGGCTCGGTGCGTTGCTGGTCGATCGAGACCAGCATGCCGCCGAAGTCGGCCGGGTGGAAATGCGACGCGCGATAGGCCGGCGTATCGATGTCGTCGACCACCCGCACCCCCAGCGCCGACACCCGGGCCCGCTGCGCCTCGGCGTCCGGATCCTGCAGGATAATCATGTAGCCGGCGTCGCCGCCTCGCCGGCTAAGGAAACGCCCCGCGGAGGCGCCCTCGGCGATCGGCTGGACAACTTCCAGGAAGCCCGATCCGGCTGAGATTACCGCGTTTTTCAGGCCATAGTGATGGATGCCAGGATCGTTGTAGGCGACCTTGAGGCCGAACACCTCGGCCAGGCCGTGGGTAACCTTGTCCAGGTCGTTGGATGCGAGGGCAATCTGTCTGAGGCGCATGGTTCAGCGTCCTTTGAAAACAGGCGAGCGCTTTTCCACGAACGCCTTGAAAGCCTCGGTGGTGTCCTCGCTCTGGAACAGGCGCATGTGTTTCTCGCTCTCCAGGCCGATGTAGTCGGCGAAGCTGATCTTCTCGGCGGCGACGAAATTGGCCTTCATCGTCGTCAGGGCCAGCGGCGCGGCGCGGGCCAGGCGAGCGGTCAAGGTCGCGACCTCTGCCTCGAACTCATCGGCCGGCGCCACCCTCGACACCAGGCCTATCCTCAGGGCCTCGGCGGCGTCGAACTTGCCAGGCAGGAAATACAGCTCGCGCGCCTTCGCCGCCCCCAGGATGCGCGGCAGGGTCCACGGTCCGCCCATGTCGCCGGCCACGCCGACATCCAGGAAGGCGGTGTTGAAGCGCGCGGTCGACGACGCGATGCGCAGATCGCAGGCGCAGGCCCAGCCAAAACCGGCCCCCGCGCAGGCCCCGTTGATCGCCGCGACGGTCACCGCCGGCATCTCGTGCAGCAGCACCGCGACGTTGAACTCCCGCGTCATCGACCAGACCGCGCGCGTGGCGGCCGGCGCCCCCTCGCCTCCATAGTGCTTGACGTCGGCGCCGGGGCAGAAATCCGCTCCCTCCCCGCGCAGCACCAGCACCCGCACGTCCGGATCGGCGGCGATGCCGCTCAGCGCCTCATAGAGTTCGACCATCATCGGCCCGCCGATGCTGTTGCGCTTGTCGGGTCGGTTCAGGCTGAGCGTGGCGACCGCGCCGTCGCGCGCCACCAGAATGGTTTCGTAGGTCTTGGTCACGGGGCGCCTCCTGGGCTTCGCTGCGTCGGAGCCTCGTCACTTCCTTAAGGCCAGGGCGGGCGCGGCGGCAAGCGCCGCCATCCGGGTTCAGTAGTCCGGCCACGCCGCGAAGCCGGGGCCTCGGCGCTCCACGAACGACGCGGCGCCCTCGGTGGCGTCGGGGTGCGCCAGGGAGTCGGCCATCAGTCCCTCGGTCTGGCGGGCGCCCTCGTCGAAACCTCGCGCCAGGTCGGCGTGGACCTGGGCTTTGATCACCGCCACCGAGCGCGGCGACACCGTCGCGGCCATCTCGGCGACATAGGCTTCCACCGCCGCCATCAGGCCGTCGGCCGGCGCAAGCCGGTCGGCCAGTCCGATACGCCAGGCCTCGGCGGCGTCGACCCGGCGCGAACTCCACAGCAGATCGAGCGCGCGGCTAAGGCCCACCAGGCGAGGCAAAATCCAGCTGGTTCCATGTTCGCCGATCAGGCCGCGCTTGGAGAACACGGTGATCAGACTGGCGTCCTCGGCCATGAACCGCAGGTCGCACATCATCGCCAGCACGAAACCACCGCCCGCGCCGACGCCGTTCACCGCCGCGATCAGCGGCTTGGAGATGTCGAGCAGGAAGCTGAACATCATCGCCTGGCGCGGCGAGCGCTCAGCTCTGGCAGGCGACGCCCGGCCCGCCGCGTGATCGGCCAGCACGCTCATGTCCAGGCCAGCGCAGAACCCGCGCCCCGCCCCGGTGACGCAGATGGCGAACACCTCGGGATCGGCCTCCGCCGCACGGATCAGCGTCTCCACCTCGGCGATCATCGGCATCGTCAGGGCGTTCAACGCTTCGGGACGCTCGAGCCGCACCACGCCGAGACAGCCCCGACGCTCGTAGCTGACTTCCGGAATGCTCATGGCCGGTCTCCGCCCCACACTATCGCGCTTCAGAAGGTCTCGGCCGACGCCCGCCTCCAGTTCTCGGTATACAGCCCTATGGCGAGGCGACCGTCCAGCAGGGCGCCGGGGTTTAGGAAGGTGTGCAGAGCGCTGAACTGCCGAACTTCCATGCCGCTAACCCTACGGAACAGATGGTGGGACTTGAGTTGATCGGGGTGTTCCAGACCCGCCGCGGCCAGCATTTCCGACAGCGCCCTCAGGGTCAGCCGATGGAAATTATAGACCCGCTCGGCCTTGTCCGGAACCACCAGAGCGGCTTGGCGCAGCGGATCCTGGGTGGCGACGCCGGTCGGGCAGCGGTTGGTGTTGCAGCTTCGCGACTGTACGCAGCCGACCGCGAACATGAATCCCCGCGCCGAATTGGCCCAGTCTGCGCCCAGGGCCAGCACACAGGCGATGTCGAAGGCGCTGACGATCTTGCCGGCCACGCCGATCTTGATCCGATCGCGTAGGCCGGCTCCCACCAGGGTATTGTGCACGAACAGCAGTCCCTCGCGCATCGGCGCGCCGACGTGATCGCTGAATTCGGTCGGCGCGGCGCCGGTGCCGCCCTCGGCGCCGTCCACCACGATGAAGTCGGGCGTCACTCCGCTCTGCATCATCGCCTTGACGATACCCATGAACTCCCACGGGTGGCCCAGACAGAGCTTGAAACCCACCGGCTTACCTCCGGACAACTCGCGCAGCCGAACGATGAAGGCCATCATCTCAAGGGGCGTGGAGAACGCTGTGTGGCGCGAGGGCGAGACGCAGTCGACGCCCAGCGGCACGCCCCTGGTCTGGGCGATCTCCGGGGTCACCTTGGCGGCCGGCAACACCCCGCCGTGGCCCGGCTTGGCGCCTTGGCTCAGCTTGATCTCGATCATCTTGACCTGATCGAGACGGGCGTGGCCGGTGAACAGGTCGGCATCGAAATGGCCGTCCGGCGTGCGGCAGCCGAAATAGCCGCTGCCCAGTTCCCAGACGATGTCGCCACCCATCTCCTGGTGATACGGCGACAGGCTCCCCTCGCCGGTATCGTGGCTGAACCCACCTCGCTTGGCCCCGGCGTTCAGGGCGCGGATGGCGTTGGCGCTCAGCGCCCCGAAACTCATCGCCGAGATGTTGAACACCGAAGCGTTGTAGGGCCGGGCGCAGTCGGGCCCGCCGATGGTGATCCGAAAGGTCGCCGGATCGGCCACCGGGACCGGGGCGGTCGAATGGCCGATGAACTCATAGCCAACGGCGTAGGCGTGCAGCAGCGTGCCGAACGGCCGCTCGCCCGCCTCGCCCTTGGCGCGCTCATAGACCAGGGCTCTCTGGCTGCGCGAGAACGGCGCCGCCTCTTCGTCGGCCTCGATCAGATATTGCCGCAGCTCCGGGCGGACCGCCTCCACCATCCAGCGGATATGTCCGATCACCGGATAGTTGCGCTGGATCGAATGGCGCTGCTGCCGCAGATCGTGAAATCCCAACAGCACCAGGGCCGCCAGGGGCGCGGCCAGCCACCAACCCACGATGAAATGCATCAGCCCGGCGGCGATCGCCAGGGCCAGCAGCAACCCGCAGAGGCAGAACACAGCATAGCGGCCAGGGGGAAGAGTTCGAGTCGTTGTCATGGTCCTACCTTAGGGGAAGTATGGAGGGGCCGAAATCGTCGCGCGGCTTGAAACACGTGGGGTTCGGCGCGACTGTCCGGCCATGGCGGGAGGTATCAAACATCCCCAGAAAGCTCCGGCTCCCGGCGGACCGACGCCGAAGGTCATCGAGGCTTGCTATGGCGACATGCGCCGGATCGCGGGGGGATCATCGCCGGCGATGGCGCCGACCACCTGTCCCAGGCCATCGAACGGGTCAATGACGCGGTGATCCGGTTGATCCGGACGCCAGACCTGCGGCGGCGGTTGAGATCAAGTGGGAAACTGGGGGTTGGACATGCCGAGCGTGATCGAAATGGTTCCCGAGGCCAGGCGCGAAAGCGTTTGCGCCGCCCTCGAAGCAACCTTTGGCGCCAAGACACCGGGCGATGCGCGGCCGATCGTCGGCGGCGTTTCAGGCGCCCAGATCCTTCGTTTCGAGGTCCGCGATCGTGCCTATGTCCTGCGGCTTGAGCCCGAACGCATCGCGCTCAGCCACCGCCAACGGGGCTTCGCCGCGATGGCCGCCGCCGCCGCCGAGGGCGCCGCGCCGCCGGTCCATTTCGCCGATGCGGCGACCGGTGTGGCGATCATGGATTTCATCTCCGGTCGGCCGCTGTCGGAGCATCCGGGCGGTTCCGCCGGAGTGGCGACGGCGCTCGGCGCGTTGATCGCGCGGGTGCAAACTACGACCCCGTTTCCGGCGCTTGGCGACTACCCCGAGATGATCGGCGTCCAGCTGGACGCCCTGAGCGCCTCCGGCCTGTTCGCGCCCGGCCAGCTGGGCGCCCACGCGGAGGGCCTGGCGCGCATCCGGGCCGAACTTCCGTGGGACGCGGCCTCGCTGGTCTCCAGCCACAACGATCCCAATCCGCGCAACATCCTGTTCGATGGCCAGCGCGCGTGGCTGATCGACTGGGAGCTGGCCTTCCTCAATGACCCGCTGGTGGACGTCGCGATCCTGACCACCGAACTGGTGGAGCCCCAGGAATTGCAGGACATTCTGTTCGAAGCCGCCTTCGGCCAGGCGCCCGACCGGGTTTCGCGCGCCCGGCTGAGCGTGGTGCGGCTGCTGACCAGGCTGTTTTACGGCTGCATCGTGCTCGAGAATTTCGCCGCCGCGCCGCGACCCGATCTGGACGCCAGCCTGGGCCGGCTCACGCCCGCCTTGTTCCGCGCGGCGGTGGCTGACGGCCGGCTGACATCCGGCGCCCCCGAAACCGCCTACGCATTCGCCAAAATGTCCCTCGCCGCCTTCATCGACGGCCTCGCCGCGCCGGCGTTCGGCGAGGCCCTGACGATGGCGCGCCAGGGCTGACGGGAAGCCGCCAGGCGCGATCATCGCCCCCCTGGCGTTCGCGGCGGGTTTGCTGTGAAAGTGGCGGTCGGGAGATACGCCGATGCCGCCGATATCCATCACCGCCTTCGCCCTGCCAACGGCGGACGGCGCACACATAACCGCCTTCAAGGCGCTGCCGGCTGGGCGGCCTCGGGCCATCGTCCAGATCGCCCACGGCATGGCCGAACACTTCAGCCGCTACGGCCGGCTGACGGCCGCCCTGACCGGCGCCGGCTATGCGGTCTACGCCAATGATCATCGCGGCCATGGGGCCTCGGCGGCGGTTCACGGCCTGGGCGATTTCGGACCCGGCGGCTTCCAGTCGATCGTGGACGACATGGCCGCCGTGTCGCGGCTGGCCCAGTCGGAACAGCCCAACACCCCGCTGATCCTGCTGGGCCACAGCATGGGCTCGTTCGCCGCCCAGCTCTATCTGCTGGAGCATCACCGCCGCCTGGCGGCGCTGGTGTTGTCGGGCACCGCGGCGGTGGACGCCATGATCACCGCCATGGTCGCCTCGGGACAGCCGCCGTCGCCGAATGCGATGAACGCGCCTTTCGAACCGGCCCGCACCGACTTCGACTGGCTCAGCCGCGATGAAGCGCAGGTCGACGCCTATATCGCCGACCCGCTGTGCGGCTTTCCGCTTTCGGACGCCGCCATGGCCTCGGTGTTCCAAAAAGCCGGCGCCGCGCGGCATGATCCCCGCCTGGCCTCGGTGCAAGCAAACTTGCCCGTCTATGTGATCTCCGGCCAGTTCGACCCGGTGACCGGGCCAGGCCAGGCCTTCGCCAACGCCCTGATCGACACCTACCGCTCCGCCGGCCTGGGTCCCATCGACCACCGGGTCTATCCGGACGGACGGCACGAGATGTTCAACGAGATCGACCGCGACCAGGTCGTCGCCGATCTGATCGCCTGGCTGGATGTGAAAATAGCCGTACGCGCCTGAGACAGACCCCTGGCTCGCCGTTTGGAGAGCGTTGGGGATGGGGCGTTCGAGTGATTTCGAAAACGCCCGGAGAGGCGAGCACGGGGCCGCGTCTCCGGGCGCTTCCCGGCGTCCGCCCGGGCTGTGAAGCCTCGCGTTGCCGTTGCTTGTATCTCGGGCGAGCCACTACGGAGTTGGCGAAGAAACAGGCCGCCACGGGTTCGCTTTCGGTGTGGATATAACCATCAAGCCCAGTGTCATTCAACTCCATGGTTTTGTGATTTTTCGCACATTGAGAGATCGTGGACAAACGCGGCCAGACCTCTCCGAGACGTGGGCCATCGTCAGTAAGGCTTGGAAAGATTTTGATCGGGAGGTTCGAAAAATTCCATAGGAATCAAGGTGCAGGTTCAACATGAATATTCTGATATGGGTTTGCGAGTAGTTGATTTGAGGATTCGGTCGAGCTGCCCCGATTGCGGTCGCCCTGCCGACGATCCGGAGACAACTATCCCCTCAGTCGCGACGGGGCCGGCGCAGGGTGAAGGTCTCGAACGGGTCCAGCCGGCCGTCCGGCCCCACCACGTCATAGTAGGTGACCTTGATCGTGGTGTCGCCGCCACGATGTGATCCGGGATCGACGCTGAACGCCGCGAAGCCATAGGCATGGGCGGCGTTGCGCACCGCCGACCAGGGGGCGTGCTCCTCCACATAGACGGGCGGACGCTTGCCGGTCTTCGGGTCATGCTCGCCCACCGACGTGATCACCCGGCATCGCGGCGGATCGAAGAACAACTGGTTCGACGGACGGGACGTGCCGCCGCCGCCGATCACCATGTGCACTGTTCCCTGGCTGGTGTCGATCAGGTCGGTGGCGGTCGCGACGGCGACCGGCGTGCGGGTGACCGTGTTGGGTTCGCTACCGCGGATCGGGTGCGAACGCTCGTAGTGATGCTCGTGTCCGCACACCACCAGATCGGCCCCGTATTGGTCGAACAGCGGCGCCCATTCCTCACGGATCCCCAGGTCGGCGCCATTGAAATGGTCGGCCGTCGAGATGGCGACCTGATGCATGCACACCAGGATCCAATCGATGCCGGTGTCGCGGCGCGCGGCGGCAAGTTCCTTTTCCAACCACGCCTTCTGCGCGCCTGCCGAATAGCCGCGGACATAGGAGTCGCCCCCGTCCTGATAGGTGACATCGTCGTTGGCGATACTGACGACCCGCACCGAGCCGGCGGTGAACGCGTACCAAAACCCTCGCGTGAGATCCGTCTGGCCGGCCGCTTCCGGAACCCGAAAGAAGGTCTGATAGGCCTGATAGCCGATCGGCCCGTTGCCCAGCTCGTTCTCATGATTACCGGGCGAAGGCATCCAGGGACGTCCCCGGGCGCTGCGGCTGTTGTTCGCCCAGAAATCCCACCACGCCCGCACCCGGTCCTGGGCGAGATTGGCGTAGCAGAGATCGCCGTTGAACAGGTGGAACAGCGGTCGCACCCGCTCCACGCCCATGGTGGTGTCGCCCGCCGCCGGCGAGCCCAGATTGTCGTTCACGAACGCGGGCCCGCCCGCGCCGCCGGCCCTGCCCAGGGTCGGCGTGCCCTGATCCCCGAAACTGGTGAATGTGAACGCCGCGCGGCCGCGCGGAGCCGTGCGGAACGTCCCAAACTCCGGCTCGGCCCCGTCGTGGATCGCGCCGTAGAGATAGGCGGTATCGGCCCGCAACCCTCCGATCCTGGCGTGATAGGCATGGACGACCTGGCCCGACTTGGCGTCGGTGTAGCGGACTTCCCTGGCTTCCACCTTCCGCTCGAGCCGGCCGTCGAGACTGCCCAACATGACGCGGGTGCCGCCGACCGGTTGCAGCGTGTGCCAGGAAACCACCATCTCCGAGGATGCGTCCCCGCCGAACTGCAGATGCAGCCCGGCGACCGGCGGTGTCGTCACCGGATCAAACGCCGGGCGCGCCGCGGCCCCAGCCCGAGCCGATCCGGTTTCGATCAGCCCCGCCGCGACCACGGCCCCGCCGCCAATGCCCGCCGCGGCGAGCAGCCTGCGGCGACTGAGCGCCAGGTCGTATTCGCTGTCGGTCATGGCGCCTGTCCCGGTTGAGCCCGGCTACTGCTGGTTCTGCGGCAAGCCGTCGGCGATATCGTAATAATCGCCCTTGTCGGCGACGAATATGTGAATGCCCAGGCGCGTGCCGGTCGGTTGTTCAAAGGCCCCCATGGCGATGGCGATCCAGTCCCTTTGGATCGGATCCCAGAACAGCGACGAGCCGCGGGTCGCGCGGAACCCTTGGTCATCGCCCGATCCGTTCGCGTGGACACTGACTGACCGCGATCAGGCAGCCCGTGTCAGCATGAAATCAACGTGGATGGCGTCGTAAGGAAATACAACGCCCGCGCCGGTTCGATCGATCACGCCTGCCTTAAGGAGCGCCGCGAACCCTGCAAACGCCATCGACGAAATTGGCGGCGCCATCAGTAAAGAATTGGGGACACACACCTAAAAGAGCATCGACGCCACAACCGGCGTTTCCTCAGCGCGCGGCCGTCCGACGGGTCGGGCGGCGAGCTGGCGGCCGGTGGACCGCTCCAGGGCCTTGACCCAGGCAGCCGCGCCCAGGGGGCGACCGGTTCCGCTGGCCTTGCGCAGGGCGCGCATCGCTTCCTCGTCGACATCGAGGTCGAAGAAGGCCGCCAGCCTCGGCCCAAGACGTTGTGTGAGAGGCGAGGCGAAACGGCCCTGCCACAGATAGCCGGTCCACCGCTCGCGTCGGTTGATCTGGCGCGTATACCGCAGGTGGGTGGCGCCGACCGCGGCGGCCAAGCTGTCGGCGCGGGCCGGCGTCGCGATCAGGTGGATGTGGTTGGGCGTCAGACAATAGCCCCAGACCTCGACCTCAGCCGCCGTGAATTCCTCGGCGGCGATCCGCAAGTAAAGAGCGTAGTCTGCGGGACCGAAGAAGCTTAGCTGTCTCCGGTTTCCACGTTGAGTAATATGATGTGTAACACCGGGAACAACCACACGCGCCATTCTCGGCATCATGAACTCCAGGTTGCAGAACAAGGAACATTGTTCCTATTTTATTCCAATAATCAAGCCAATGTTTGACCTGTTGGATTCTGGGGGGCGAAGGGTGGAGCGGGAATAGGTGTAATAGGCGTATTAGGTGCGTGTCCCCATTTCTGTTTTATTGTCCAATCCAATTGGAGCCTATTGATATAGAAAGCACGCACTTATCGTGTTTATCTACTGTAATAGCGATAATTCCGTTTTTGCTCTTGACAAACGTTATTGGAGGCCTGTAATTTTGGCTACCGTCCCGGGGCGGCGGTAGGTATATTTGTTTCCAATTTTTCTTCTTTATATTTTCTTCAAAATCAAGCAAATTAATACAGTAAATAGGCGGCGAATCGGGGTTAATGTTGGGCATATCGGCATTATACCAGTCGAAATTGAAATACGCGTGGCCACCAAAGTCGGGCGCGAAACCGCTTGCAGTAAATATGATACGTCCCTCAGTATCTCTGAATAAACCATAAAAATCGCCCTGTGCTAGCCCGGGTTTTGGCCTGTTTCTTACTCCAAAAACCTCGGCAACACGGCTGCCAGTGATATTTCCGTCCAGTGTATCGGAAAATTCAACCAAGCGGGTTGCAATAAAATCAGAAGTAATTGGTCGATGCAATTTATACAGCGTATATGCCTCGTACCAATGAGATGGTGTCATGGGGGGATGAGCACTAGCGACGCCGTGCGCTAACAGACAAGTCGATGCCGCCGACAGCAACGCCCCGGTGGCGCGGAGGGCTCGCAGATCCATGTCGTGCTTGCTTAGCTTCGTCATCGCTCCCTGCCCGCTTCCCTTGTCACCCTGGCAACCGGTGACCAAAGGTAGTCAACCACCCGTCGGCTTCCGGTGATCACTTCCACCTGAGCCGACATGCCGGCGGTCAAGTCCGAGACGCGACCATCGGCGATCAGCGACTTTTCTTGCAATCGCACCCGCACCGGAAACACCAACCCCCTCTGCTGATCCACCGTCGCGTCGGGCGACACGTGGATAACGATACCTTTCAAGGTACCGTATCGGGTGAAAGGGTAGGCGTCGAGCTTGACCACCGCCCGCATCCTTCGCGCACGAACCCCGCATCACGGTTCAGAAGCAAGGCCTCCACCAGCAGAGCTTCACCATCGGGGACGATGGTGACGATGGGTTTGCCGACCTCCGGTGTCTCCCCCACATTGGTCATGGTGACTTCCTGCACCACGCCCGACACGGGTGCGGTTAGACGCTGGAGCGACTTGCGGTCGTCGACCTTGCGTACCGCATCGCCGCGCGCGGCCACGACCCCCTCCGCCTCCGCTCGGTCCTGGGCGGCGCGACCGACGAACTCTTCCCGCGCCTGGGCGGCGTCGGCGGTCAGGGAGGCGGCCTGGGATCGCGATTCATCCAGTTTGGCCCGCTCGGACACCAGTTCCTGGCGGGCGGTGACATAGGCTTGGCGTGCCTGAAGCAGGCGCTGGTGCGCGCCGAAGCCCTGGCGATCCAGATCCTCCTGGGAATCCAGGGTTTCCATCAGCAGGGGGATGGTTTGCGTCAGCTTGTCGATTTCGGCCTGCGAGGCGCGGGTCGCGCCGTCGGCCGCCGCTCGCCGCTGTTCCAGCGACGCCACCTTGGCGCGGTATTCGGCGAGGCGGGCGGCGACCAACTATTGTTCGGCCTCGATGGCGCTGGCCGCGGAGTCCGCCGGGGCCGCCAATGCGGGGCCGCGGCCGGCCGCGTAGGCGATGAAGGCGTTGTCGCGGGCGCGTATCAGGCCCGCCGTCGACAGATCGGTTCGGGCGCTGGACGCATCCCCCTCCGCATTGGTGGGGTCCAGTTCGATCAAGGTTTGGCCCGCGGTGACATGCTGCCCCTCGCGAACATCGATCGCGCGGATCACCCGTTGTTCGGCGGCTTCGACCGAACGCAATCGGCCCGACGGCGCCAGCCGGCCTTCGGCCACCGCCAAGCAGCGGAAAGGTGTGCGTCCCCAGTTCCGGCGCGCTGAATGTGTTTGAGCGCCCGGCCAAGCGCGCGCGATCATCGGGCGGGACAATCACCGAAACTGCCTTAGCCATGCCCTCAGAATCGCACAGCTCAGGAAGTTTGTGAATCCTCCGAATGGCTCAGTGCAATAGCTTAGCTTTGATAAGCAGGCATGCCGAGGCCAAGGGACCCAGATGAAAAGCCAGGATAGCCCTGATGACGTCATGATTGAGGTCGCTGTAGGCATGGCGCAAGGCGTTGTCGAGCCCGCGAATATCTCTCCAGGCCATCTCGGGTTCGAGATGTTCGGCCAGAGCGCCGAGTTTCACGGCGGCCTCCCACACGATCATCAGTCGGCGTTCGACCCCATCGTAAAGCTCGTCATTGGCCGCGAGCAGGGCTTCAATGCCACCAGCCTTGGCGATGTAACTTTCGATTCGGGAAATGGAATCCAGGATATCGTCGACCCGACCCGCTGGATCACGAGAAGGCAAGCACGCCCTCCCGTTCGATCGCGGCGTTGAGGTCCGGGTTTTTGCAGGGCAGAACGACGACGTCGATGGGCGCTCCATGGCCGAACTCGTCGCCCAGCACGCCATGAATCGAAATCAGGGTAAGCGGCGCGATACCTGCCGCGGAGGCCGGCCGCAGGGCGATATCGATGTCGGAGAAATCACCGGTTTCATCCCTCGCCACCGATCCGAAGAGCAACGCCGCGCCAACGCCCAAGGCCCGAAGGCTGGGCTCAAGTCGCCGGATCTTTCGCAGCCTTGGCGCGGCCTGCCTGAGGCCCATCCGCGGCCTGGATGCGGCCCATAAGTTGCCGCCCTGCGGCCAGGCCGCGGCCCGCCGGTTGCCAAACCGTGGCCAGAAAGTTGCCATTTTTTGCCATCCGTTCGGACCGCCGCCCGCGGACTCGGGGCTTGGGTCTCGGCGCCGGTGCCGGCGCCCCGGGGGCGGCAGAACGCGGTCTTTTCGACGCTTCTGACAGAACGTCCTTGTGACGGAGCCTCGGGCGTCGCTACGAGTTAAGTTCAAATTTCGTATTGCATACCTGAAACCCGGAGTCCGTCCTGTCGGTCCTCGCCGCCCTCCATCACGTCACTCGCTACCGCTATGACCGCCTGGTCGAGCTGGGGCCGCAGACCATCCGTCTGCGTCCGGCGCCGCATTGCCGCACCCGCATCCCCAGCTATTCGCTGAAGATCACCCCGGCCAACCACTTCATCAACTGGCAGCAGGACCCGCACGGCTCCTGGCTGGCCCGGGTCGTGTTCCCTGAGCGGACCACCGAATTCAGCGTCTCGGTAGATCTCACCGCCGACCTGACGGTGATCAATCCGTTCGACTTCTTCGTCGAACCCTATGCCGAGACGTTTCCATTCGCTTATCCCACCGACACCGCCCGCGACCTGGCCGCCTATTTCGCGGTCGACGAGGACGGCCCGCTGCTGAGCCAGATCGTGAAGTCCGTGGAGCCGGCCGGGCGCACGACGGTCGACTATCTGGTGTATCTCAACGCCGAGGTCCGCAGCCGGGTGGCCTATGTGGTGCGCCTGGAGCCGGGCGTGCAGAGCCCCGACGAGACCCTGTCCCTGGGCTCCGGCTCGTGCCGCGACAGCGCCTGGCTGCTGGTGCAGATGTTCCGCAAGCTCGGTCTCGCGGCCCGGTTCGTCTCCGGCTATCTGCTGCAGCTCAAGGCCGATATCGACCCGATCGAGGGTCCGTTGGGCACGCAGGTGGATTTCACCGACCTGCACGCCTGGGCCGAGGTCTATGTTCCAGGCGCCGGGTGGATCGGCCTGGACGCCACCTCCGGCCTGCTGTGCGGCGAAGGCCACATCCCCCTGGCCGCCGCGCCGCATCATCGGTCGGCCGCCGCCATCATCGGCGTGGCCAGCGCCACGGCGGTCGAATTCGACTTCGAGATGACGGTCACCCGGGTAACCCAGCCGACCCGGATCACCCGCCCGTTCGAGGACCCGGATTGGCAATCCCTGGTGGCGCTGGGCGAGGCGGTCGAGGTCGACCTGAGCGCCCAGGACGTGCGCCTGACCATGGGCGGCGAGCCGACCTTCGTCTCCATCGACGACCGCGAGGCGGCCGAATGGAACACCGCCGCCACAGGTCCAACCAAGACGCTAATAGGCGAAAAGTTGTTGCGGCGCCTGCGCGACCGCTTCGCGCCGGGCGGCCTGATCCATCATGGCCAGGGCAAATGGTATCCGGGCGAACCGCTGCCGCGCTGGGCCCTGGGGCTGTTCTGGCGCCGTGACGGCCGGCCGGTTTGGCGCGGGGCCGACCGCGATCCGGACGAAAATCCGGCGGCGACCACGGCCGATGGCGCCGCCTTGATCCGGCGCCTCGCCCAGCAACTTGGCCTGGCTCCAGATCTGGTGCTGGAGGCCCGCGAGGACCCGCTGCACTGGATCAAGGCCGAGAGCGACCTGCCCGAGAACATCACCGTCGACGACCTCACCCTCAACGATCCAAAGGGCCGCGCCACCCTGGTCGCGGCGATCGACGGCGGGCTCTCCAAGACCGTCGGCCACGTACTGCCCATTCGCCGCGCCGGCGGCGGAGCCGAGGGCGAGGGCTGGGTCGGCGAGGCCTGGAAATTCCGGCGCGGCGGCGTGTTCCTGGTTCCGGGAGATTCGCCCGTCGGGCTGCGTCTGCCCTTCGACGGTCTGCCGGTGCTGGAGCCGGAAGACTATCCGACCCTGGTTCCCCGCGACCCCTATGAGGCCCGGGACGAGGCCCCGTCGTTCGATGAAATCTATTCGACGGTGGGCGCGACAAGCGCCGCCGCCAAGCCCAAACCGGCTCGCGTCAAGACCGGCCCAGTGCGCACCGCCCTTTCCATCGAGGCCCGCAAAGGCTGGCTGTATGTGTTCATGCCGCCGGTCGCGCGCCTCAAGGACTATCTGGAGCTGATCGCCCAAGTCGAGGTGGCGGCGGCCGGCCTGCCGGTGCGGATCGAGGGCTACACGCCCCCGGACGATCCCCGCCTGGCGGTGCTCAAGGTCACTCCCGATCCGGGCGTCATCGAGGTCAACGTCCAGCCGGCCTCCAGCTGGGACGAGACAGTGGCGATCACCAGCGGCCTGTATGAAGACGCCAGGGCCTGCCGCCTGACCGCCGACAAGTTCATGATCGACGGGCGCCACACCGGCACCGGCGGCGGCGCCCATGTGGTGGTCGGCGGGGCCAATCCGGCCAATTCGCCGTTCCTGCGTCGCCCAGACGTGCTGAAAAGCCTGCTGCTCTACTGGCAGCGCCATCCGTCGCTCTCCTACCTGTTCTCCGGCCTGTTCATCGGCCCCACCAGCCAGGCGCCCCGGGTCGACGAGGCCCGGCACGACGCGCTCTATGAACTCGATATCGCCCTGTCGTTGATCCCCGCGCCGGGCGACGGCGAGGCGGCGGCGCCATGGCTGGTCGACCGCCTGTTGCGCAACCTGCTGATCGACGTGGCGGGCAACACCCACCGCACCGAGATCTGCATCGACAAGCTGTATTCCCCCGACGGCCCGACCGGCCGGCTGGGCCTGCTGGAGTTCCGGGGCTTCGAGATGCCGCCGGACGCGCGCATGAACCTGGCCCAGTCGCTGCTGATCCGGGCGATGGTGGCCTGGTTCTGGCGCGAGCCCCAGACCGGGCCGCTGGTCCGCTGGGGCACCGCCCTGCATGATCGTTTCATGCTGGAGCACTTCGTGTGGGAAGACTTTACCACGGTGCTCGCCGATCTGGCCGAGGCCGGCTACGCCTTCGATCCCACCTGGTTCGAGGCCCAACGCGCCTTCCGCTTTCCGGTCCACGGAACCGTCGCCTATGGCGGCGTGACCTTGGAGCTGCGCCACGCGCTGGAGCCCTGGCACGTGATGGGCGAGGAGAATACGGCCGGAGGCACGGCCCGGTTCGTGGACTCGTCGGTGGAGCGGCTTCAGGTCAAAGCCACCGGCTTCCATCCCGAACGCCACCTGATCACCTGCAACGGCCGCGCCCTACCGATGACCTCGACCGGCGTTTCCATGGAAGCGGTGGCCGGCGTCCGCTACAAAGCCTGGAAACTGTTCAGCGGCCTTCACCCCACCCTGCCGGTCCACGCGCCGCTGACCTTCGACATCATCGACAAGGGCGCCCACCGATCGCTCGGTGGCTGCGTCTATCACGTGGCCCATCCAGGGGGCCGCAACTATGAGACCATGCCGGTCAACGCCTACGAGGCCGAGGCCAGGCGGAAGGCTCGTTTCGAGACCCAGGGCCATACGGCCGGCCGCGTGACGCCGCCACGCGCCGAAACCCGGGGCGACTTTCCGATGACCCTGGACCTGCGGACCGCGCCGCCATGAAACACGCGGCTCTCGATCCCGCCGGGGCCGAGCGGCTCAGCGGCTGGCTGCGCGGTTATCGGCCGATCGCGGGGACACCCGACGAGCTGTTCGACCCGAGCCTGACACCGCGCGATCATTGGCTGAAGTTCCTGGGCGAGCTGGCCGAATATCCGGCCGGCCAGATCAGGAGCCGATTCAACCTGGCGACCCGGCACATCCGCGACACCGGCGTTTCCTACCGGATCTATGGCGAGGAGAACGAGCGCAACTGGCCGATCAACCCCGTCCCGATGATCCTGGAACAGAACGAGTGGGCCACGATCGCCGCCGCCGTCGAACAGCGCGCCACGCTGATGGAGGCCCTGCTCAAGGACATCTACGGCGAGGGGACTCTCGTGGCGGAGGGCGCCCTGCCCGCCGCGGCCCTGACCGGTAGCCCGGACTTTATCCGCTCGCTGCGCGGCGTACCGCCCCCGGGCGGCCGCTATCTGCAGCTTTACGCCGCCGACCTCGCCCGCGGACCCGACGGCCGCTGGTGGGTGCTGGGCGACCGCACCCAGGCCCCGTCGGGCGCCGGCTATGAACTGGAAAACCGCCTGGTGTTGTCCCGCGCCTATCCGGGCCTCTACAACGCCATGAACGTCGAACGCCTGGCCCCATTCTTCGACGCTATGCGCAAGGGCCTGGCCTCGGCCGCCGAGCGCGTCGACCCACGCATCTGCCTGCTGACCCCCGGCCCGTTCAGCGAGACCTATTTCGAACAGGCCCACCTGGCCCGCTATCTCGGCTTCCTGCTGGTCGAGGGCGACGACCTCGTGGTGCGCGACGGCCTGGTCTATGTGCGCACCATCACCGGCCTGAAGCGCGCCGATGTGCTGCTGAGACGCGTCGACGCCGACTTCGTCGACCCGCTGGAGCTCAACAGCGCGTCCCACCTTGGCGTCCCTGGGCTGTTGGAAGCGATACGGGGCGGCGGGGTCGCGGTCCTCAACATGCCGGGCTCCGGTGTGCTCGAATCCAAGGCCCTGCTCGGCTTCATGCCCCGGCTCTGCCGACGGCTGCTGGGCGAGGAGCTGAAGATGCCGAATGTCGCCACATGGTGGTGCGGCCAGGCGGCGGAACAGGCCCTGGTCCGTTCCCGATCAGATCTGGCTATCGCCCCCGCCTTCAACCTGGCCCCCAACCTGGCCCAGAGTGGCGATCCGTTCGCCAGGCCGCGGCTGATGTCGGATCTGACGCGCGCCGAAAAAGCCGAGTTCTTCGCGCGGCTTGAGGACCGACCGGGCGACTTCGTCGGCCAGGAAGTGGTGCGGCTGTCGACCACACCGGTAATGCGCGACGACCGCCTGGAGCCCGCCCCGTTCGTGCTGCGCGTCTACGCCACCGCCACGCCGGACGGGTTCTGCGTGATGCCGGGGGGCTTTTGCCGGACATCCGACCAGATGGACGTCCGGGCGATTTCCATGGGCGAAGGCGCCCGCACCGCCGATGTGTGGGTGATGACCGACCGGCCGGTGGAACGCGTAACGCTGATGGCCAGCCAGGACGAGGTCAAGGTGCGCCGTATCCTGGGCCACCTACCCAGCCGGGCGGCGGACAACCTGTTCTGGCTCGGCCGGTATCTCGAGCGCGCCGAGGCCAACCTGCGGCTGGTCCGCAGCTTGTGCACCAGCCTGATGGATTCCGAGGCGGCTCTGCACGGCGAGGGCGAGACCCTGACCAAGCTGGAAGAACTGCTGATCGCCTCGGGCGCGCTGGACGAGGAAGCCCTCGGCGCGCGGGCGTTGGACGCCGCCAAACCGGCGCTGCTGGACCTGGAGGCCAAGGGCTCGGTAATCACCCTGGTCCGCAGATCCCGCCGCACCGCCGCCAGCATGCGCGAGCGCCTGTCGGCCGATTTCTGGACGCTGCTGCTCAACCTCGAAAATGGCCTGACCGATCCGACCCGCCGCTTGGCGTCAGAGGCGGATGCGTTGCAACTAGTTGAATCTTCTTTGCAAATCCTCGCGGCGCTGTCGGGCCTGGCTCAGGAGAACATGAACCGGGCCGCCGGCTGGCGATTCCTGGACATGGGCCGGCGGATCGAGCGCGGGATCAACACCTGCCGCTTCGCCCGTACCCTGGCCGACGCCGAGTCGACCACCGACGATCTCGACCTGCTGCTGGACCTGGTCGACAGCCAGATCACCTATCGCGCCCGCTATCTGGTGGGCCTCGCCCTGACGCCGGTGCGCGACATGGTGATGCTCGATGCGTTCAACACCCGCTCGGTGGCGTTTCAGGTGTTCGCCATGCGCGACCATCTGGCCGCCCTGCCTTCCTTGGTCGAAGACGGAATGATGGAGCCGCCGAACCGGATTCTTCGCCAACTTTCCACCGAGATCGAGACCGCCCTGGCCGCCGATATCGACGCCGACGCCATCGAGCGGTTCGAGGATACGTTGCTCAGCTTTTCCACCGCCGTCGGCGATCGCTACTTCTTGAGGGGCGCCAACGCGGTGCCGACCATCAAGCTGGCGGGCCTGGCATGATCTATGCGGTTCGACACAAGACCACCTATCGCTACGAGGCCGAGGTCACCTTCGCCCGCTGCGTGCTGCGGCTAAGGCCGGGTTCCTCGCTTACCCAGACGGTCATGGAGTCCAGTCTGTCGGTGACGCCCGAACCGTCGAGCAGTTTCGACCGTACCGGACCGTTTGGCGAATCGACCCGCACCGTGGTGATCGAAACGCCGCACCGGGCCCTGGTGATCGAGGCCCAGGCGCTGGTGGACGTTCACACCCCGCCCGCCCGCCTGGATTTCGGCGCGCCCTGGGAATTGGTGCGCACCCGATGCCTGGAAACCAGCGATCTGAGTCCGCTCGGACCCGCCAACTTCGTCTATCCCTCGGTCCGCACGCCTTTGGTCGGCGTCATCACCGACTATGCCCGAACAAGCTTCTGGAAAGGCCGTGGGGTCGTCGATGCCGCCAGCGACCTGATGAACCGCATCCGGGCCGACTTCACTTATGATTCCAAGGCCACCGACGTCTCCACCGCCCCGGCCGAATCCTTCGAGGCCCGGCGCGGTGTCTGCCAGGACTTCGCCCACATCATGATCTGCGGCCTTCGAGGCCTGGGCCTGCCGGTCCGCTATGTCAGCGGCTACCTCCGCACCATTCCACCCCCCGGCCGCCCCAGACTGGCGGGCGCCGACGCCACCCACGCCTGGATTTCGCTGTGGTGCGGCGAGGAAAGCGGCTGGATCGGCTTCGACCCCACCAACAATATCATGGTCCAGGACGACCACGTCGTCCTGGCTTCCGGCCGCGACTATTCCGACGTCGCCCCGATCGACGGGATCATCCTGGCGCCTGGCAAACAGACCTTGAAGGTCGAGGTCGACGTCATCCCACAGGAAGAACTACGCCTGCTACGCCCCGCCTTCGGCGCGCGATGATCGTTCTAGAACAACGCCTTGCCATCGGCGGTTGGAAGGGCGGCGGCCAGCAGGTGGGCCACGGTGGGGGCGATGTCCCGCATGTCGATCTCGCCCAGCGATCCGTGCGCCTTCACTCCGGGGCCGGCGACGATGAAGGTGGAGCGCATCTCCGGGGCGGCGGGGAAATAGCCGTGCATGCCCCTGACGGGCGACGGGCCGACGAGGGGCGCGAGGCGGTCCTTGGCCGCCTCGTAGCCGATCTTGAAGGCGACCATATACTGCGCCTCGGGCGAACCGCCGAGCCGCGCGATCTCCTCGCCCCGCGCCACATGATCAATGCCCAGGGTCGGATCGGCCGCCAGCTGACCCAGCAGGGCCTCCACCCGCCCGCGCAGCGCCGCGTCGCCGGGCCGCGACAGCACGATCTGCGCCGAGCCGCCGGCGAACCAAGGAGTCGCCTCCCAGCCGGTGATGTCATGACCGGTGGAATCCAGGGTGATCAGCCCAGCCTTCACGAAGGCCCCGGTCAGGTTGACGTCGTGGCTGACCGGGGCGAAGCCGTGGTCGGAAACCACCACCACGATCAGCGCCGGCTGGGCGGCCCGCGCCGCCGCGACCAGCGTTCCGACCGCCGCGTCGATCCGCTCCAGCGCCGCGTGGGCCTGGGGCGTATCGGGCCCGAAAAGGTGCTGAACGTGATCGAGGCCGGTCAGATAGACGGTGCTGAAGCCAGGCTTTTCTTCGGAGATCAGCCTGGTGGCGAACCGAGCCCGCACCTCGTCGCCCTCGACGCTCTCGTCGATGCCGTCGGCGTAGGGGCCAAGGGCGCTCTCCAGCCGCTCGGTCAGGCCAACCGTCGCGAGCGCCCGGTTGAGCTTGCGGTCGTCGTTCTGTCCGTTGCGCCAAAGTTGCGGCAGATTGAGGTCGATCGACCGCGCGCCGACGCTGACTGGCCAATGCACGTTGGCGACCTTCAAACCGGCCGCGTGGGCCGCGTCCCAGAGCGTGGGAGCCTTGATGTCCTCCGCGTACCAGTACCAACCGCCCTGGTTCTTGGCGAGCGGATCGAAGGTCAGGTTGTTGGCGATGCCATGGCGCGATGGCCAGACGCCGGTGATCAGAGTTGTGTGGCTGGGATAGGTCAGGGTCGGCGCCACCCCGCGCACCCCCTCGGCATAGGCCCCCTCGGCGGCCAGAGCCCGCAGGGTGGCAACCTTAAGCCCCCGGCTATCGGCCTGGGTCACATCGCCGGGGCGAAGGCCGTCGATCGAGATCATCAATACGGGGGCCGCCAGGGCCGGAAGGGCGAACAGCGCCAGCGCGGCGATGGCAAGGGTGAGAAGACGCATTTGGACTCCGAGCGACGATCGAACTGGATAGCACGGTCACCCGTCGGTTTTGTGAATGCCGCCTCGGCCTCAGAGGCCGCTATCGTCGGCCATTTCGAGGATGGTCGCCCATTCCTCCGATGTCACCGGCGCCACCGACAGGCGGAACTGCCGGAACATCGCCATGCCGGCCAGCCGCGGCTCCGCCTTCATCTGGGTCAAGGTCACCGACTGTTTCAGCGCCCGTACGGGCGAGATTTCCACCGCCACGAACCGCCCCTTGGGATCGGTGGGATCGAGGAAGGCTTCCTTGGAAACGGTCGCCACGCCGACCACGGCGAGGCCCTCGTTCGAGTGATAGAAGAACGCCCGGTCGCCGATCTTCATCGCCTTCAGATAAAGCGCCGCCTGGTTGTTGCGCACCCCGTCCCACATGGTCCGCCCGTCGCGGATCAGGTCGTCGAAGCCATATTTCACCGGCTCGGACTTCATCAGCCAATGGGATGGGGACGTTGTCATTCGGCGATTCTCCGCGCTCGGTATCGGTCGGCAGGTCTAGGCGATCCATGTCCGGGCTTCAAACGCCGCGGTGGCTCCTGGTGCTCCGCAGGCGGACAAACCATGCGTTTCAACCTCAACTTGGCTCACTTATGATCCGTCCCCTTCCACTCGCCGCCGCCCTGGCCCTGCTCGGCGGAGCGGCCCACGCCGCCTATGCCATCGAGCATGTTACGGTGATCGACGGCACGGGCGCGGCGGCCAAGGCAGACATGACGGTGGTTATCGAAGGCGATCGGATCGCCAAGGTGACGCCCACCCGCGCGGCGGGCGCGTCGGTTGGCCGAGTGATCGACGGGCGGGGCAAATATCCGTCCCGGGCCTGATGGACGTGCATCCACCTGGCAGGCTGGTGCTGGGACGCCATGCATAAAGATCCACCGGTGATCGACCACGCGGCGGCCGAGGCCGCCTTGGCAAGCTATCTCTACGACGGCTTCACCGTGGTGGTGGACGTCAGCGAGAACTATAGCCGGCTGGCCGAACACCCGGAGTTTCTCGACCAGAGTGACTATATCGCCTCTATGAGCGCCGCCGAGCGCCAGAATCTGAAGGCCACGGCCCGCGCTGCCTGGCAGGTTAGGTCCTGGACCTGGTGGATGAAGCTGATGACCCCGATCTGCGAGGAGAACATCCGCAAGATCGTAGCAGCCGGCGACGTCGCCGCGCTGGGCGCCGACCAGTCGAGCGGCCCGGCCGCCTACCGTGAGTTGGAGCTGCTGGTCCAGGCTGGCCTGACGCCCGCCCAGGTGATCAGGATCGCCACCCACAATGGCGCCGTGTTCCTGGGCAGGCCGACGACATGGGCTCGGTCGAGGAAGGCAAGTTGGCCGACCTGGTGCTGCTAAACGCCGATCCCCTGGCCGACATCGACAACACAAAGACCATCGCGCTGGTGATGAAGGGCGGTAGGATCATCGACGAGAGCGCCCTGCCGTTGGCCGGCGGCCGGATTAAGAAAAGGTATGCGGGATCATGAGAATACGCGTCTTGACCCTAGCTCTGGCGCTCGCGGGCGCCGCGAACGCGGCTGCTCCGACCGACCAATGGCGCATCGCCGGCCTGAAAGCTCCGGGCGAGATCGTCATCGACCACTGGGGAATCGCCCACATCTACGCCGCCAGCGAGCGCGACGCCTTTTTCCTGCAGGGCTACAACGCCGCGCGCGACCGGCTGTGGCAGATCGACCTGTGGCGCAAGCGGGGGCTGGGGCTGCTGTCGGCAAGCCTGGGTCCCGCTTACGTCGAGCAAGATCGCGCCGCGCGACTGTTTCTGTATCGCGGCGACATGACCGCCGAATGGGCCGCCTACGCGCCCGGCGCCAAGAACGAGGTCGAGGCTTTCGTGGCCGGGATCAACGCCTATGTCGCCGAGGTTCGCGCCGGCGCGAAGCCTCTGCCGCTTGAGTTCACGATCACCGGCTCGACGCCCGAAGCCTGGAAGGCCGAGGACGTGGTGCGAATCCGCAGTCATGCCCTGGTGGGCAACGTCCTCTCCGAAGTGGCGCGGGCCCGGGTCGCCTGCGCCGCGGGCCTGTCAGCCGATACCCTGCGCAAACGCCTTGAGCCTGCCCATGTCGCCAGTATCCCTGAAGGCCTCGATCCGTGCGTTATCGGCGCCGACGTGCTCAACGACTACGTGCTCGCCACTCAGCCGGTGGCCTTCTCGCCGGCGTCGACAAAGGTCGCGGCCATCGATCCGGCGGATTTCGCCCGCGACGCGGCGTTTGAGGGCTCGAACAACTGGGTGGTGGCGCCGTCGCGCACCGCCACCGGCCGGCCGCTGCTGGCCAATGACCCGCACCGCCAGCTCGGCGCCCCGTCGCTGCGCTATCTGGTCCAGCTGACCGCGCCCGGCTTGGCGGTGATCGGCGCCGGCGAGCCGGCCCTGCCCGGCGTATCCTTCGGCCACAACGACACCGCCGCCTTCGGCCTGACGATCTTCGGGATCGATCAGGAGGACCTCTACGTCTATGCCCTGAACCCAGCCGATCCCAACCAGTATCGCTATGGCGCGGGCTGGGAGGGCATGATCGTGATCCATGACACCATCGACGTGAAGGGCGCGGCCTACAGGCCGATTGAACTGCGGTTCACACGCCATGGCCCGGTTCTGGACTACGATCCCACTCATGGCCGGGCCTTCGCCTTGCGCACCGTGTGGAACCGGCCCGGCGCCTCGGGCTATTTCCAGGCCTCGTGGCTGACCCACGCCAGGACCTGGGCTGATTTTCAGGCCGCTCACGATCATTGGGGGGCGCCACCCCTGAACCTGGTCTATGCCGACACCACCGGCGCCATTGGCTGGGCGGCCTCGGGACTGACGCCCAGGCGGCCCAACTGGGACGGGTTGCTGCCCGTGCCCGGCGACGGGCGCTACGAGTGGGCGGGCTTCCTGAAGGGCGACGAACTGCCGGTCAGCCTGAACCCGGCCAAGGGCTGGTTCGCCACCGCCAACGAGATGAACCTGCCGGAGGGCTATCCGGCCGAGGCGCGCAAGGTGTCATTCGAGTGGGGCGACCGCTCGCGCATCGATCGCATCGACGAGGTGCTGGCCGCCAACGCCCACGTCAGTGTCACCGACTCGATGGCGCTGCAGACCGATAATCACCCGGCCATCTCGCGCCGCTTGACCGATCTCGCCGCACACCTGACCTCTGACGATCCGAAAGTCACCGACGCCCTGGCCCGGCTGAAGGCCTGGGATCATGATGAGACCGTGGGCAGCGTCCCGGCCACAATTTACGAAGTCTGGGCGGTCAAGCATCTGGGACCGGCGGTGATCGATACCCTCGCCCCCAAGGCGCGAGCGGCTATTGGAACTCCGGCGCTGGACGCGATCCTGACCGCGCTGGAACATCCGGACACCACCTTCGGCCCCGACCCGAGAACCGCGCGCGACGCCATATTGGTTTCAAGCCTGAGGGCGGCGTTGGACGAACTGACCACGCGCCTGGGGCCCGACGTCGATAGTTGGTCATGGGGTCGGCTACACCACGCTACCTGGGCGCCGGCCGTGACCTCGATCGCTGGCGCCGCCGACAAGGCCGCCATGACGGTCGGCCCCCTGTCGATCCCCGGCGGCGCCTCGACGCCCAAGGCCGCAGCCTATTCCCCAGGCGACTTCAACGTCACCCATGGCGCTTCGGTGCGCATGGTGATGGATGTCGGGGCGTGGGACAATTCGGTGGTGATCAACACCCCAGGCCAGTCGGGCGACCCGGCCAGCCCCCACTATGGCGATCTGTTCCCGCTCTGGTCAGCCGGACAGTATGCGCCGCTGCTCTACTCCCGCGCCGCCGTGGATAAACATGCCGAGCGCGTCATCGCCCTGACGCCCGGGAGCTGACCACGGTGGGTCGGCTTGACCTCGTCCACGGCGACGCGGTCCTGACCCTGGCGCCTGGGGTCGGCGGCGGTGTCGCGCGTCTTGCCTGGCGCGGCCTGGACATTCTCAGGCCGGCGACGCCTGAAACACTTGAGGCTGGCGATCCCCTGGGCCTCGGCAATTTCCCTTTGGTTCCTTTCGCCGGGCGCATCACCGGCGGCCGCTTCAGCTTCGAGGGCCGCCAGATCGCCCTCTCGCCAAATCTGGCCGGAGAGACGGACGCCATCCACGGCCAGGGCTGGCGCGGCGCGTGGCGTGTGTCCGAGCACGACGCGACGACCGCTCGGCTAGTTTTCGACTACGCCGACGGCGATTGGCCGTGGGCCTATCAGGCCGAGCAGACCTTCACCTTGGAGAGCAACGCCCTGGTTCACACTGTCGCGGTGACCAACACCTCGGGGTCGCCCATGCCGGCCGGTTTGGGCCTGCACCCCTATTTCCCGCGCGACTCCGACACCCGCCTGGAGGCCGATGTCATTGGCGTCTATCTGTCCGCCGGCGGCCCACCCGCGCCACTTCCTACCGCCTGGGACTGGCGAGGCGGCCGAGCGATCACGGCGTTTGTCGATCATCAGTTCGCCGGCTGGAACGGGACCGCGCGGATCACTTGGCCGGCCCGCGATCTCAGCGTGCGCATCACCTGCGACGCCGCCAGGCCGTGGCTGGTGGTCTATGCGCCCACTGGCCGGGACCACGTCTGCGTCGAGCCGGTCAGCCACAAGCTGGACGCTGTCAACAGGTCGCCGGGCAGCGCGGGATACGGCATGGTCATGCTGTCGCCGGGCGAAACAGCGTCGATGGCGGTGCGATTTGACTGGAATATCATTCAAACAACCACGTGATCGGCGCCGGGCATCGGCTTTAGGGTCTTGCCGTCGGGATTGGAAAGGGCAAAAGTGACGCCGCCGTCAACTCCGAGCGGGAGACTGGTCGGCGAGAAGGAAACGACCATGGACGACGCTGGCAACGACATCCGGAGGGCGGCGCGAAGCCTCGCCTATTCGATGCCGATCGAGGATATCCAACCGCTCGATCCCGAGTTGTTCCGCAATGACACCCTGTGGCCCTACTTCGAACGGCTCCGCGCCGAAGACCCCGTCCACTACGCGGTCGACGAGGAAGTCGGCGCCTATTGGTCGGTGACCAAATATAACGACATCATGGCGGTCGACACCAATCATCAGGTGTTCTCCTCCGAACCGTCGATCACCGCGTTCGACCCAGAAGAAGACTTCGCGCTGCCGATGTTCATCGCCATGGATCCGCCTAAGCACGACGCCCAGCGCAAGACCGTGTCGCCGATCGTCAGTCCGGCCAATCTGATGAACCTCGAGCCGGTGATCCGCAAACGCGCCGCCGAGATCCTCGACACCGTGCCGATCGGAGTGGAGTTCAACTGGGTGGAAAAGGTCTCCATCGAACTGACCACCATGACGCTGGCCATCCTTTTCGATTTTCCATGGGAAGACCGCGCCAAACTTACCTTCTGGTCGGACGTGGCCACTGCCGCGCCGCAATCCGGTATCCTGGGCACCAACGATCCGGAGGAGCACGAACAACGTCGTCGCGTCGCCCTATTCGAATGCGCCGACTATTTCCTCAATCTGTGGAACGAACGGGTCAACGCCCCGCCCCAGAACGACCTGATCTCGATGCTCGCTCACGGCGAGTCGACCCGAGACATGGACCGGATGGAATATCTTGGGAATCTGATCCTGCTGATCGTCGGCGGCAACGACACCACCCGGAACTCGATCTCGGGTAGTGTGCTGGCCTTGAACCAGAACCCCGATCAATATCAGAAACTACGCGACAACCCGGCCCTGATCCCCAGCATGGTCTCCGAAACCATCCGCTGGCAGACACCGCTGGCCTATATGCGCCGCACCGCCAAGCAAGATTTCCAACTGCGCGACAAACTGATCAGGGCCGGTGACAAGGTGCTGATGTGGTACGTCTCGGGCAATCGCGACGAAGAGGTTATCTCGGAGCCGAACCGCTACAACATTGAGCGCGAGCGGCCCCGCCAGCACCTCTCCTTCGGCTTCGGCATCCACCGGTGCGTTGGTAATCGCCTGGCCGAACTTCAGCTGAAGATCATCTGGGAAGAAATCATGAAGCGCTTCCCTGTCATCCAGGTGGTAGGCGAACCGCGCCGGGTGTTTTCAAGCTTCGTGAAGGGATACGAATACCTGCCCGTCATGGTGCCGACGCGAAACGCGGTCTGACCGTCAAACGGGGTCCGGCCTTTCAAGATCGACCCAATCGTCGTATTGGTAGCAATATAAAGGGTCGGGGGAAGGCTCGCGGTCTGAACGCTCGGAGACATCTTATGGGGTCGCCTGCCAAGGCCGCCGCGATCGCGGCGACGGTGTGGTTGATAGGCCTGTCCGCCGCTTCGGCGCAGGTTGTGATTTTGAACGCCAGAGGTCCATCATCGGCGGCCTTTCCGCAGGGCGCCGTGCTGGCGCCAGGACGGCTGATCTCGCTGAAGGCCGGAGACCAGCTGGAGGTGCTCGACGCCGCAGGTTCGCATGTCCTCAACGGACCGGTGTCGCTGCAAGCCGGGCAGATTTCCGCGGGCAGCAAGGCTGCGCTTCAGGACGTGTTCCGGCGCGCCAACGCCAGCCGCCCAGGCATAGCTGCGGTTCGCGGGTTCACCCTCGACGACGGAAAGTCGCCGACGGTGACCGACGTTCCGCCTCTGTGGCGGCTTGACATAGCCTCATGGCAACAGGGAGAGCCTAGCGATCCGCGCAACTTCTGTGTGGTGCGTGGGCAGATCCCGATGGTGACTCGCGACACCACGGCGTCCGAAGGACGCTTGGCAATCTACCAAGACTCGACCCACGCCAATCGCGTCCTGACATGGCCAGCGGGGGTGCGGGACATCGCCTGGCCAAGCAATCTACCCTACGCCGACGGCGATCTGTTCTCTCTCAACCTCGACGATGCCGGCGCCACCTCGGTTCGCTGGAGAACCGTACCGGCCGAATCCACTAACCTGACCGCCCTAGCCACGGCTCTGCTCGATAGCGGCTGCTATGATCAGCTCGACTCGCTCCAGACCCAGGTGGCCGGGAGGTAGAGCGTGGCCTGACGCCGTCCAGGCGAGACGTGCGTCAACTCAACTGAAACACCCCGCCGGGACCCACCGCTTCCAGGCGGCGGATCAGGTTGCTAAGAGCGAGATCGTCCGGAAACGCCGCGCCGAGGGCCTTGATGTCTTCGAACGCGGCGATTTCGCCGTCATCGAACCTTGCGTAAGCGTGGTTCAGATTTTGTCGGGTCTCGAGCGGGAAGTCGGGCACGGCTTCGAAAACCTCCACCGGCGTCGAGCGGCCCCGCAGGCGGATGCGGCCCATGACGCGAAAGTCCGCCTCCATGGACCTGGGCAGCGCTTCCCGGCTGATCAACAGCCGAGTTTGCAGCTGTTTATTGGCTGACTCCAGGCGGGCGGCGGTGTTCATCACATCGCCCAGCGCGGTATAACTGATCCGTCCTTCCCCGCCGAAATTGCCGACGATGGCGAGGCCGCGATGCAGACCTACCCGGGTGCGTCCGAGCGGCGGATGGTCGCCCATCGGGGTCTTGCGGAAGGCCTCCCCCACGCGCCACATCGATATAGCCGCCCGGACCGCCCGCTCTCCATCATCGGGCCGGGCGATCGGCGCCCCCCAGAACGCCACCACCGCGTCGCCGACGAACTTGTCGATCGTGCCGCCGTGCTCCAGCACCGCTTGGCTGAGCAGGTCGAGATAGGCGTTGAGCAGGCTGGCGACCACCTCCGGTTCCAGTCCGTGGGTCATCTCGGTGAAGCCCTGCAGGTCGCTGAACAGGGCATAGATTTCGCGGCGCTCGCCGTGCAGAGCCATTTTGCTGGGATCGCGAATGATCTGGGCCGCCACATCCCGGGGCAGGTACTTGCCCAGCACCGATTGGGCGTAGTTCCTCTGTTCGGCGCCGACCGAACGCGCCGCGGCCGACGTCGCCGTATAGGCGACCAGCCAGCCAACGCCCCAGCCGAACTGCGGAACATGGCCGGTGTCGAAGCCCAGCGCCTGCCACGCAAACGGCAGGCCGGCCACGAAGATCAGTTGCGCGCCCAGGAACGCCTCGTTCCAGAACCGCCTTATCTTGATCATCCCCGTCAGGGCGCCACCCAACGCCACCGTCGCGGCGCTCAAGGCAAGCACCCAGCCCGGAATCGGAGTCTGGCGCACACCATCCAGCAACTGGGCAAGCAGATCGGCGTGGATCTTTATCCCCGCCGGAACCCGCTCGAGATTCAGCGCCGTCGCCGGATTGCCGACCCGGTCGATATCGGAGATGTCGGCCCCGACCAGCACATACCGGCCCGCAATGAAACGCTTGAACAGCGACGCAGTGAACGGCTGGCTGAACAGATCGATTGGGAACTTCGCATAGAGCGGCCGATCGACGAACTTCGCCATCCGGAACCGGAGCCCACCCTTGTAGCGATCAAAGCCAGGAACCGGCGGCGCCATGCTGACCGCCAACAGCGGCGGTTCGTCCGCTGCGTGGGATGGCCAGCGGCGAACGATGCCGTTGTCTTCCTTGACCACGCGGATGCTGGAAGCCGAACTGTTGCTACCGGCCAGCTTGGCCTGGAAGTCCCGCTCATAGATTTCCTGCCAAAGCTGCTCGTCATCGGCGTTGGTGGCGTTGCTGGCGAAGGCCAGATGGGTCGGGGTCTTCATGCCCCGGAGGGCGGTCAGCAGGTGATCATCCTCTGGCTGGGCCTCGTCGATCAGAATGTCGATGCCTATCGCCTTGGGTCCCAGCGCGTCGATCTGCGTCAGCGCCTTGGCCAGCAGCGCCCTGTCGAGCGGCGAGCGGCGGTGGGTGTTCTTCAGGGTGTCATCGTTGAAGACCACCATCACGATCCGGGGATCCTGATCAACTAGGGGCGCCGTGGCTACCACCCGCAAATCATACAGGCCTCGTTCCGCGGCGCCGAATAGCGGTAGCATCCAACTGTAGGCTGCGGCGACCAGAGCGATGACAACGAACACCAAGGTCCCGAAAAGGCGCAGGGCGCCGATCTGCCTTAGGGCAAGCCTGGCCTGTGTCGATCGCTCGACGATGATGGCAGCCGGTGGACGGAAACGTGAAGTGCCGCCGCGATTCATCGAGGTCCCCGGGCCGACAGCCGGCCGTTCTCGCGGCGACACCTTATGGAAGATGGCCCCACGATCCGTCCTCGCTTTTCAGACCGTGTTTCGCAACGCAGTTTGGCCGACTCGGCGCGCCCACTCACCAAGCTGACCGCTGGAAGACTTTCAGGCCGCGATCCGCACTGGCAGGTCTTCGTAGCCCTGGACGAAGTTCGACAGCACGCGCACCGGCTCGCCCACCACCTCTACGTGGTCAAAACGGGCCATGATCTCTTCCCAAAGAATGCGCAGCTGCATCTCGGCGACACGATTGCCCATGCAGCGATGGATGCCGAAACCGAAGGACAGGTGGTGGCGCGAGCGATCCCGGTCGATGATGAAATCGTCAGCCCGATCAATTACACTCTCGTCGCGGTTGCCGGACACGTACCACATGATCACCTTGTCGCCAGCCTTGATCTGTTTCCCGCCCAGTTCCACGTCGCGCGTGGCGTTGCGGCGCATGTGGGCCAGGGGTGTTTGCCAACGGATGATCTCGGGCACCATGTTTGGAATCAGGCCGCGATCGGCCTTCAGTTTGGCGTACTGCTCGGGATACTTGTTCAGGGCGTAGAGGCCGCCGCTGATCGAGTTCCGCGTAGTATCGTTGCCGCCGACGATCAGCAGCATCAGATTGCCCAGCAGCTCCATCGGATTGTCAATCATGCCCCGGGTTTCCGGGCTGTGGGCGAACAGGGAAATGAAATCGAACTTCGGTGGCGCCGCAGCGCGGGCGCGCCATAAGTCGGAGAAATAGGTCAGGCACTCGAAGAGCACCTTTTCACGCTGCGCGGTGTCGACAACAACGCCGGTCGCCTCGGACGTTACCGCCGTGTCCGACCAGAACGGCAGCAGGTAGCGGTCTTCAAACGGCACGTCGAACAAAATGGCCAGCAGCTGAGTGGTCAATTCCTTGGAGACCCGTTCGACCCAATTGAAGGTCTCATTGCGCGGCAACCCATCGAGGATTGCGCCAGCGCGCTGGCGGATCACCGCTTCCAATTCCGACAGGCGGGCTGGAGCCACGGCCGGCGAGGCCACCTTACGCTGAACATCATGCCGCGGCGGGTCCATGGCGATGAACATCGGCGGGGCGAAACCGTCCGGCTGATCGCCGATGGCGATGTCGCGATTGGAGGAAAAGGTGGCGTAGTCGCTATCCACTGCCATGATGTCGTTGAACTTAGTGATCGACCAATAGCGGCCGAACGGACCATCCGAACTGAAGTGCACGGGATCTTCGTGACGCAGGCGCCTGAAATAATCGTGTTGAGCGCCGGCGATGAACAACTCCGCGCGGCCCGGATCGATGGCGTCGAGGGGGATAGACCAGGGATCGGCGGGCATCGGTGTGAAGGCGCCGAAAGGACCGTCCATCGAAAACTCCCATTTCTATTTTATTGATAGCGAACTTAGCCTCGCGAGAAGGCCTTGTGAAGCGGCGCGTTGGCATTTGCGGTTTCGGCGCGGGCGATGCGTTTGAGAACTTGTGGCGGCTGGCCGAAGGCGCGCAAAAAGGCGCGCCGCATGCGCTCCGGATCGCCAAAACCGGTATCCAGGGCTATCTGGTCGATGGTGCGTCCGCCGGCCTCTACGGCGGCCCGCGCGGCCTCGACCCGGAGGCGTTCGACCGCCTTGGCCGGGGTGGCGCCGGTTTCGGTGGCGAAGGCCCTGGCAAAATTCCGCGCGCTCATGCCGGCGCAGTCCGCCAGGCGCTCAACAGTGAGAACCTCGCCAATGGTCTCGCGCATCCAGGCCAGCAGAGGGCCAAAGCGACCGCCGCCATCCTGAAGGTCCAACAGGGCCGAGAACTGCGACTGACCGCTGGGGCGGCGGTGATAGACCACCAGCTGCTGGGCCGTTCGCTTGGCGGTCTCCTCGCCCAGGTCCGCCTCGATCATCGCCAGGGCCAGATCGATGCCCGCGGTGATGCCCGCCGAAGTCCAGATCTCGCCGTCGCGAGTCCAGATTCGATCGGGCTCAAGCCGCACCAAAGGGAAGCGGCGGGCGAAATCCTCGCTCCGGGACCAGTGGGTCGTCGCCCGCCGCCCATCGAGCAATCCGGCGGCCGCCAGTACGTACGCTCCCGAACAAACACTACCGAACCGCCGGACCGAGCCGCCTGCCGCCCTGGAGAAGCTCAGCAGGGTCTCGTCGCGCATGGCCCCGCGAGAGCCATCGCCGCCAACCACAAGCACGGTGTCGACAGCGGCCGGATCGCCAAGCGGCGCGGCAAGCATCGACACGCCGGAGGAACTGGCCACCGCTCCCGATTCGACCGACCACACCGCGATTTCATAGGTGCCCGGATTGAACCGCCCGGCGATCTCGAAGGCGCCGATCGGGCCGGCGGCGTCGATGATCTGGAAATCGGGGAAAATGACGAAGGCGATGACGCGAGGCATGGCTGAAAATAAGGGAACGTTGTCATTTCCGCCAGAACCTTTTTTGGCTTAGTTTCACCGCATCGAACACATCAAATCCGAAAGCTCGCACGCGATGGCCAAGCCACTGACAATCGTCTTCGCCCTATATCCGGATGTCACCCATCTGGACTTCACTGGTCCACACCAGGTTCTGTGCAACCTGCCGGGCGCCGTGGCGATTGGCGCCAGCGCCCTGGGAGGGTCGATCAAGGCCCAGGGCCTGGTGTTTGGCGATCTGGCGAGACTTGCCGACATAGAGGCTTGCGACGTGTTGTGCGTTCCCGGCGGCCTCGGATGCACCGACGCTATGGCCGACCCCATCTATATGGACCAGATCAAGCGGCTGGCGGCCGGCGCGCGGTATGTGACCTCTGTCTGTACCGGCTCATTGATCCTTGGCGCGGCCGGGTTGCTAAAGGGCCGCCGCGCCGCCTGCCACTGGGCCTGGCGAGACATGCTGAGCCTGTTCGGCGCCATCCCGGACTCAGCCCGCGTGGTCCGCGACGGCAATATCCTGACCGGCGGGGGCGTGACGGCCGGGATCGACTTCGGCCTCACCCTGGCGGCGGAGATCGCCGGCTCCGAGTTCGCCCAGGCCATCCAGCTCAACCTGGAATACGCTCCGGCTCCGCCCTTCGAAGCCGGTCGGCCCGAGACCGCCCCGCCGGCGATCCTGGAACTGGTGATGGCCCGCCGCGGAGCCCAGATGGACGAGCGGCGCCTGGCGATCGAGCGCGTGGCCCAATCAGTGGGCCTGTAGACTCTGGGTTGTCGTTGGCGCGGTTTTGGCCCGTTCCGCCGCGACCATCGCCGCGGTCACCAGAGCAGCGGCATTGCCCCAGGCCGAACGGATGTAGGTGATCGTGGCCGCCACCTGGGCATCGTCAAGCTCACCTTTCCAGGCGGGCATGCCGCCTCGGCCGTTGAGGACCGTAGCTATGACCGCCTGGGAATCCCCCAGCACGAACGAATCCCCGGCCAAGGCCGGAAAGGCACCCTTGATACCCTTGCCAGTGACCTGATGGCAGGCCGAGCAGGTTGAGACAAATTGGCTTTGGCCGGTGTCCTGGCCAAAGGCCGGGGCAGCGATAAGAAGCACAAGTCCCGCAAACAAAACTCTCATATTGGCTCTCTGTCCGATCAGGCCGCGTTGACCCGGGCGTGCAGACGGCCGATCTGCTGCCAGGCCGATTCGATCGCGCCCGCCTGCCAGCCGCCCAGATAACTCAGGTGCTCGCCGGCCAGATAAAGGCGGCCGTTCGGCTCACAGAGCACGGGATAGGCGGTGGCGCGGGCGTCCTCGCTCCACTCCGCCCAGCCACCCAGATTGTACTGCGCCAGATGCCACGAGAACGAGAATGCGGTTTCGAAGCTCTCGGCATATTGCGGAAACACCTTCTGGCCCGCCGCCACCGCGAAGGCGGCGCGATCGGCCGGTGACTTGGCGCTGATGCGCGCCGCCTCGGCCCCGAAGGCATAGTAACCGAGCAGAACACCCTTCTGGCCCTGCCAGCCGGTGGACGGCAGGCTGATCGAGCCGATCCCCGGGATGTCGGTGGTTATGTGTCCGCCATAGATGAAATGGTCTTCTTCCCAGAACCGCCGCTTCATCTGCAGGCCGATCTTGTTGACCGCGGCATAGGCTGGCCCCGCCATGGCCGCCTTGAACGGGGCGGTGACGGCGATATCCAGGTTCCGCAGCACCGAGAGCGGGATGGTACAGATGCAGTAGTCGGCCTTTATCGAGCCGGTCTTGCCTTCCTTGTCGGTGACGAAGACCTCCACGCCCTTGTCGTCCTGGATCAGCTTCTGGACCTCCGTGTCATAGCGGATCAACTGGCCGACATGGCGTTCGAAACCCTTAGCCAGATGATCCATGCCGCCCACCGGCTGCAGCATAGTGAGCTGTTGTTCGTGATCGCCCAGGGGCTCAAGCGCCTTCCAGGTATCGGAATGTATCACGTCGGCCAGAGCGAACGGCGAGGACAGCTTACCGCGACCGGGATCGACACCGGCCCCGTGGGGAATGTCGAAGCCTCGGCCCTCGGTGGGGCCGTAGGCCAGGGTCTCGGGCGACAGGCGTCCCTGACTGACCAGATAGGCGATGAACTTGTTCCGGTCATCCGGTGTCAGGGGCAGGTCGAGGCCGCCCTTCGTGGCCGCCTTGGCCATCAGTTCAGCGGCGTAGCCGCGCATGTCGGAAGCCAGTTGGCCCTTGCGGATAGCCTTGCCGGCAAGTGGCCCCGCCCCCTTCTCCATATAGACATAGGAGGCGTCATTGTCGTTGACGAAGGACTCCAGCGCTACTCCGAACAGCTTGGTGTAATACAGCGTCGAACGGTGATGATACGGAATCCGCCACGGGCCGTGGTTGATGTATAGGCCCTCGTCAAAATCGCAGACCTGGGTGTTGCCGATCAAATCGGTGTGGGTAAAGCCCTTGCGGGCGGTCTGGCAACGTCCGCCGGCAAACGATCTCGCCTCGATTAACTGAACCTCATAGCCGGCCTTGGTGAGTTCATAGGCCGCCGTCATACCCGCCAAGCCGGCGCCCAGAACCACCACCTTGGTCCCCTTGCCGCGTCCGGTCAGCGTCGGCGGCGCCGCCTGCGCCGAGGCGAAGCCAAAACCCAGGGCCTCCATGCCGGCCATCGCCAGAGACATGCCCCCGACCACGGCCAGTTTCTCGATGAACGTGCGACGACTTAGGGCCATGAGAACTCCAGGTCAGTTGCCGAGGGCGGCGCGCGACCGCGCGGCTTCTGTCTAGGTAGGTTTTTTCCGCCTCGGCAAGATCAAACCCGTGACCAGGGCGAATTCCAGCATCGTGCCCCCTTTCGCGGCGCCCAGCGCGCCATGGGCTTGAAACGGTTTTCCTGCTATCAGGGCTCATGAGTGACGATAGCCCCGCTCCCGAGAGCAAGAAAAGCAGCACGGAGATCCTGGCGGCCCTGGTCGCCCGGCGCAAAGCCGGCGGCGGGCCGGTGGAGGTGGGTCGCGGCGGCGCGCGGGAATCCGAACGCGCTGCGGCGGCGCGTTCGGCGGCAAAGTCGAAACCTGCCCTACGCAAATAACTGGTCTCGACCCAAAGCCGAATTTCGAACGCCGTGCCGCTCTACCTCGCCACCGACGATGACCTTGAGTCGGCCGCGGCCCTGGTAAACCTCGCCTACCGCGGAACTGAGGGCTGGACCCATGAGGGAGATTTCATGGCGGGCTTGCGAACGGACACCGAAACCCTGCGGCGAGACCTCGCCGCGAATTCCGACGCCCGGCTTCTGACCTTCAGAGACAACACTGTTAGCCCGCTGCTCGGCGTGGTGTGGCTTGAGCCGGCGGAGACGGGGGTCTGGTATCTGGGGATGCTGACGGTTCGCCCGGATATCCAGGACCGCCAGCATGGCCGCCTGATCCTGGCGCTAGCCGAAGCGACCGCCGCCAGCCAGGGCGCGGAGCGAATTCGCATGACCGTGCTGAATGTGAGGGAGCCGCTGATCGCATGGTACGAGCGCCGGGGCTGCTGCAAGACAGCCGAGACCCAGCCGTTTCCCTATAAGGATCAGCGGTTCGGTGTTTCGAAACGAGCGGATTTGGTTTTCGTGGTCATCGAAAAATCGATCGCCGAGAGCCGATCGTGAACGGAACCGCTGGCCCGCCCCTTCGCAGTCTGCTGGCGATCATTGCCTTCATGGTGGCCGTCGTATCGGGCGCCACGACGGCCTATATGTCCGCCGGCTGGAGTTTCGGCGACGCCCTCTACATGGTGCTGCTGACCGTCTATACGGTCGGCTATGGCGAAGTGCGGGCCATCAACACGCCCTATCTGCACGCCATCACCATAACCACGATCATCCTTGGCTGCACCGGCATGATCATGGTCACCGGCTATCTTGTGCAGGCTCTGACCTTTTCCCAGGTTCAACAACTGTTGGGTGGAAACCGAGTGAAGACTGACATCAACAAGCTGCAAGACCACGTTATCATCTGCGGGTTCGGCCGCATCGGGGTCAGGCTGGCAAAGGATCTGGCCACCGGCGGCGTGAAATTCGTGGTGCTGGAACGCGAGGAAGCGCGGCTCGGCGAAGCGCGGGAGCTGGGCTACCTGTGTTGGCATGGCGACGCCACCGACGAGGCATCGCTGAGGATCGCCGGCATAGAGCGCGCCAAGATCCTGGCCACGGTGCTGCCCTCCGACGCCGCCAACGTCTTTATCACCCTGAGCGCCCGAAGCCTCAACCCCGATATCAAGATCATCGCGCGTGCCGAGGAGCCTTCGACGGAGCGCAAGTTGCTGCAGGCCGGAGCCGACCAAGTAGTGCTACTCACCCAGATCGGCGCCGAACGGATTGCCGAGATCGTGCTTTTCCCAGAAACCGGGCACTTCGTCCGGGGCTCCGAGCGGATGACCAGGTTCGATTCGGTCATCCGCGACCTAGGTCTCGAACTCGACGTGGCGGTGATTACCGCCGACACGGCCGTATCCGGACTCACCGTCAAAGACCTGGAGGATCGCGCCAGGGGGGCCTTTTTCGTTATTCAGATCAACCGCGCAGGCGGTGAAGTCGTCACCCAGCCACCCAGCGACCTGCGCGTGCTACCGGGCGATGGCGTGATGGTGGTCGGCCGTAGCGGCGGCCGGATCAAAGCGATCTTTACAGCGCCGGCCGAACGGGCGCGGGCGGGCCGGACGATCTATTGATCGGGGACGAAGCCGGGATCGGCGACAATGGCGCGCGTCGGCCAGGGCTCTCGTCCTTGAGATTCACGCCAGTCAGCGCCCGCCCCCGCGCCGCGCGCAGTAACCAGGCAAGGGTGTCGGCAGCCCGGTCATAGGACAAGCCGCAGGGTGGACGAATATTTGAGACGCAATTGCGCTCGCTGTCGACACGCCCGATTATCGGGTTCCACGTCAGATAGGCTCCTAGACTGTCGGCGGCGCTCAGACCGGGCCGCTCGCCGATCAGTACAAGGACCATTCGCACGCCCAGCCGCGCGCCGACTTCATCCCCCAGCGCCACCCGCGCCATACGCGCGACGACCACCGGCGCCACACGCCATCCGACCAAGCGATCGACCAGCCGCGTGGCGACCGGCGGGGCGTGGGCGTGGGCGGCCGGCGCCGACAGTCCGTCGCCGATGACAATGCCCAGATCCCAGTCCCCTGGCTCCAGAACCGCGGCAGAGGCCGGATCGAGACGCCGGCCAAGATCCGGGCGACGCAGATAGACTGCGCGATCGTTCGCCTGGCTGATGACAGCCTGGGTCGGCCAAGGCGCCATGTCGGCGACGATCCTCCCCGGATCGAACGCCGCGTGCACCGCGTCTCGCGCCAACGCGTGATCCCTCTGGAACACGAGCAGGAGTTTCGTTGGCAGACCGGCGCCGCTACGCCCGAGGGCCACGCGCGCCGACGTCAAGCTTCGTAGGCGGGCCATGGGATCGGCGGAAATGGGCGCGCTCAAGGCGCATAGTCCAGCAGGGCCGCGCCCCGGGCCGGCGGAGTGACCTGCCCCCGCGTATCGATCATCTCCATTCCCACCAGCCATGTTTCGAACTCCGGCGCTGGCCTCAGGCCCAGGACACCACGCAGATAGAGGGCGTCATGGAAGCTGGTGCTCTGGTAATTCAGCATAACGTCGTCGGCGCCCGGCACGCCCATCACGAAATTGACTCCGGCCACGCCCAACAAGGTAAGTAAGGCGTCCATGTCGTCCTGATCGGCCTCGGCGTGATTGGTGTAGCAAACGTCCACGCCCATCGGCAGGCCCAGCAGCTTGCCGCAGAAATGGTCCTCCAGCCCCGCTCGCAGGATTTGTTTACCGTCGAACAAATATTCCGGCCCGATGAAACCCACCACCGTATTGACGAGAAACGGATCGAACGCCCGCGCCACGCCATAGGCCCGGGCCTCCAGGGTTTGCTGATCGACGCCGTTGTGGGCGTCGGCCGACAGCGCCGAACCCTGGCCGGTCTCGAAATAGCAGACCTGATCGCCGCCGCGGCCCAGCGACAGCGCCGCCGCCCGCCCCTTGGCCAACAGGGCCAGATCGATCCCGAAACCCCGGTTCGCGCCTTGCGTTCCCGCGATCGACTGGAACACCAGATCCACCGGCGCGCCGCGTCCAACCGCTTCTATGGAGGTCGTCACGTGAGTCAGCACGCAGCTCTGAGTGGGAATGCCGTAGCGCAGCCGGGCGTCGTCGATCAGGCGCAGCAAGCTGATTACCGAGACCAGATTGTCTCCGGCCGGGTTGATGCCAATGACCGCGTCCCCGCAGCCATACATCAAGCCGTCGAGGATCGAGGCCGCCACCCCGGCCGGATCGTCTGTCGGGTGATTGGGCTGTAAACGGACCGAGAGGCGGCCCGGCAATCCCACTGTCGTGCGGAAGGCAGTCACTACCTTCCGTTTCGCGGCCACGGCGATCAGATCCTGGTTGCGCATCAATTTACAGACCGCCGCGACCATCTCCGGCGTCAGGCCCGGCCCCAGTTTGGCCAGGGTTTCGGCGTTCGCGGCGTCCGAGAGCAGCCAGTCACGAAACTCGCCGACGGTAAGGTGACCGATGGGCGCGAAGGCAATAGCGTCGTGCGTATCGAAGATCAGGCGCGTGACCTCATCCGTCTCGTAGGGGATCAAGGCCTCTTTCAGGAATGCCTTTAGGGGAACGTCCGCTAAGGCCCATCGCGCGGCCACCCGCTCTGTCTGGCTTGTGGCCGCCACGCCAGCGAGCTGATCTCCGGACCGCGCGGGCGTTGCACGCGCCAGCAGGGTCTTCAGGTCACCGAAGACGTGGGTCTCGCCGCTTAGATTGCTGGTGAACATGGCCCCGGCCCTCCGCGATGGACCATAGAATGAAGATCACGCTCGCACCACTTCGCCGGACTCGCACCATGCTCGATCGCCGCTCCTGCTCGTGGGCCACGCCGCCGCCGCGACCGTGCTGACCCGCCCCTGCGGGATCTAGACCTGAGGCTTCGGCGTGACGGCGAACCAGGCGGCGTG
>JAYVYH010000130.1:0-4845 GCA_043784385.1 Caulobacteraceae bacterium
GAAAAAATTACTCAGACTTCTGAGTGAAAATACCGGCCTGTCAGAATCCGATCTTCGGAAATTGATCCTTAGCGCGCCCGATCGGTACAAAGTATTTTATATTGAAAAGAGGTCAGGAGGCTGGCGAAAAATTGCCCAGCCGGCTCGTCCCGTCAAATTTTTACAGCGAATTTTTATTGATACAATACTATCACATATTCCTATACATGATAGCGCTACTGCCTATCGCAAAAACTACTCTATTCGCGACAACGCTATTCCGCACGCGGGAAACGGTCCCATTTTGAAATTGGATTTTAAAGATTTCTTCCCTTCAATAAAATCAGCCGATTGGCGGAAATATTGCTATGAATTTGGAATATTGGGCGACTCAGATGATGTTTTATTGTCTGAATATTTGCTATTCTTTAGGGAAAAGGGTGCGCGTGATCTTCGGTTGTCAATTGGTGCGCCGTCGTCCCCAATGATATCGAACATAATAATGAGCCGTTTCGACGAGTTGATCAGTGACAAAATAGCAGCGGAAAAGGTAACATACACGCGCTATGCAGACGATATGACATTCTCTGGGCCGCGCACGGGACATCTCGTTAACGTTATAAAACTGGTAAATGCCACACTCCGCGAGGTCGAACATCCGAAACTAAGACTTAATCACGAGAAAACAACACGTATTACGCGAAAATTTCACCGAACCGTGACAGGTCTGACTCTTTCAAATGACGGGCGGGTGACCATAGGCCGTGAAGAAAAACGAAGGATCAATGCCGGAGTTCACAACGCTCTACATGGAACAATTTCCGACGAAATGCTGACAGAGCTGGCGGGCCGAATCGCGTACGCGAACTCAGTCGAACCGGAGTTCGTAGAGGCGCTCCGTCGACGTTATGGGTCTGATACGGTTAGGCTTGTTGGCCAATTGGCTGGATTGATAAGGGGATCTGGTCGGCAGGTTGCGCTGAAGACACCGCGCAACGTGGCGGCGAGCGTAGATTCCTCAAACTAAGTGACTCTCATTCGCCGGGCGACATAGAATGGGACTGTACTAAATCGGTCCCAAGTGGGCAAATGGCAGCCCCTTTTCGCTGCGGGGGTCCGATTGTTCGTCGCGCCTGAACCTCAGACCCTAGTGCACAGAGCCAGACGAATGATTCAGAGGCGAGGTCACTTCGCGGAGAGCGATGTCCGCCGATCGGTGAACCATCTGACTGATTCAGTGCACTAGCGCATTGCAGACCTCACGCTTCGTCCGCCCCCTCTTCAGCAACAGATGCCGCACCCCCCAACGCCTCATACCGCCGCTCCGCCAGCCATTGTAGCCGCTTGGCCTGGGTAAGCAGGACGCGTCTCAGGCCGCCCTGAACCTTTCGCTCCGCGATCACCTGGGCGAGGCGCGAAATGATCAGGGCGCGCCGCGCGGTGCGGAAATCGGGATGGGAGCGCAGTTCGTACACCCGGTCCGAAACGATGCGTCCGCGGTGCGACGGCGGCGCGACGACGGACAGCTTGCCCGGCGGCGGGTCCTTCTCGTTTAGAATAGCCTTGAACTGCGAGTCTGCGACAGCATTGTCAGTGATTAGCCGCTCCAGGGCGTTCAGATGCTGGCGAGCCTCGGCATCTCTGCCCGGCGTGTTCTGGAACTGGGGGAGCGGCCAGACCTCGATCTCGTAGACTTCGAACGGGTCGAGCACTGACATGGCTACGGCATCGGTCCGTTGATTGGTCAGGTGCCGACGAATGCGCGTGCGCAGCATCTCGTTGGTCTGGCCGACATAGATCGGTTCGCCGTCATAGTCGAAGAACGCATAGACGCCCCATTGGTAGTGGCCAACGCGAACCGTTGCTCCGGTCGGGTCCAGAAACGGCGCGTCCAGGAACGCGGCGAGATTGGCTCGCAGGTCTTCGGTCTCGAACGGCGGGACGTTGATCGCGTCGGCGCGTTTGGCCATGCCTGCCATGCGGATCAGGCCGCCCGCCGATCGACCCGCTTCATGTTGATCAGTGTCTCGAAAATATGCCGCGCCAGATGGCTGACCACGGGGACGGCAACCCCGTCGCCGGTTAGGTGATAGGCCTCGTTATAGTTGCGCGGCAGCACATAGCTGTCGTCGAGGCCCATCAAACGCGCGGTCTCCCGGGCCGATATCAGACGCGACCGCACGCGATAGCCCTCCACCACCAGGATGACCTGGCGACTGGACCCGCCGGCCGGCGTGCGCAGGCAACCCGCCACATCGTCGAAACGAACCTCGGCGCGCTGGGCCTTCCGCCCGGCGTCATCCAGGCGCGTACGCCGATAGACCCCGCCGACCATTCTCCGACCCGCGCGCTTCGCGGCCTCGACCTTGGCCAGATTCACCGGCGACATCAGGTCAAGCAAACGCTTGGTCTCCAGCTGGGTGTGCCAGGAGACGCTGCCTGGCCGTTCCTCGATAAGCTCCGCAAAGGTCTGGACCCGACGGTCCGGGGTGGGGATGTTCCACCAGATCAACCCATCCCTGTCGGCGGGCGGCAGCGCCTCAATGGCGCGGCAAAGCGCGCGGGTGTGAAACGGGGCGATCGGGCCGGGGGACAGCAGCCCCGCCGGGATTTCGATGTTCTTCCTCACACCGATGACGAACAGTCGCGGCCTCGACTGTGGCACGAACAGGTCCGCGTTGATCACCAGGGCGCCGTAGCGGTAGCCCGCCTCGGCGAAGGTTCGGCAGATGGCCTGGAAGTCCTTGCCGCCATGCGAGGTGAGCGTGCCGCAGACGTTTTCAACCGCCACCACCGCCGGCGCGCGGCCGTCCGCGATCAGCTCGTGGATGACGTCCCAGAACGGATAGAACGTTCCGGAGCGTTCGCCGCCCAGGCCCGCCCCGACACCCGCCAGGGACAGGTCCTGGCAGGGGAACGAGCCCCAGACCAGATCGGCGTGGCCGGGGAGCGCGGCGGCTCGAACCTGTCGGACGTCGCCCACCATCAGTTCACCGCCGGTTCCCCAATTGGCCTGGTAGGTCAGGCCCTTCTTGGGATCGAAGTCATTGGCGAACAGGCAGGTCCAGGCTGGGCCAAGACCCGCGCGCGCCATGCCGGCCCCGGCGAAGAACTCATAGAAGCTAGGCATGCGGCGGGCCTTCCGGCAAAGGCGGGCCAGGGCGAGCGCGGACCGTTAGGGCTGCAGAATGATTCACCCGTCCAGGCTGACGTTCGTCGGCCGACTTGTCCACCGTTCTCTCTTGGTTCCGCCGATTCCGAGAGATCGTGTCCCAAGGCGTGGTGTAGGTCCGACGGCTAGGCCGTCGAGATCTCCGGCGGAGCCGGGTTGATCAGCTCGCCATGATAGGCCGGTTGACGGCGGGACCATCGCTCAAGCCGGCGACAGATTCCAGGCTGACCCACGCGTAGTGACTAAACACGCCGCTCGGGAGCGCGTTTGTCAGGAGTTTGTGTTCCGGAGAAACCATTTTTCGTCGTCATCAGGCTTTCGAGGGCGGCACGGAGCCGCGCTTTACCATACGGCTTTTGCATCATCGGATAGACCTTGTAGGTTTCCGGGAAGCTGTCGCTGTTGTAGCCCGTCGAAAAGACAAAAGGCACGCCTCGGGCAACGAGCGCGTCCGCGACGGGAAAACTCTTTTCCCCATTAAGATTCACATCAAGCACCGCCAGGTCGAATGTCTCCGCGTCGACGATGGCGAGCGCTTGGCCGAGCCAGGCGGCCGGGCCAACGACTTCGCAACCCAACTCGGCCAACATGTCTTCCAGCAACCAAGAAACCATCACCTCATCCTCGACGACGAGGACCCGGCGACCCGACAGCCGGCTACCCATTGTTCGACCACCCGTCACTGTCGGGTAGGGGCATGGCGATCTGGCACGAGACACCGGTTGGATCGTAGACGAGACGCACTTCGCCGTTCAGCTCTTGCGCCAACCCGCGTTCGATCAAGCGCGACCCGAAACCTCTACGGCTTGGCGGCGTAACCGGCGGTCCGCCGCTTTCTTTCCAGAGGAGCCGCATCCCGCTTCCTCCAGAGAATGGCTCAACTTGCCACGTTATGCTCACGCGCCCGGCATCGGTCGAGAGTGCGCCATGCTTCACCGCATTCGTAGCGAGTTCGTGGAACGCCATTGCGAGGGACATGGCCGTCTTTGGTTGAAGCCGGACATCATCGCCCGCGGTTGTGAATCGCTCCGTCTGAAGGTCATGGAGACCAAACGGTTCGAGGATGCGGTCGACTACCTGTCGCAGGCCCACGAGCTCCCAGGACGTGCGGCCAAGCAGCGCTTGAGCCGAAGACAGGGCGAGGACACGCCCCTCGAAAACCCCCACCATCTCTTTGTCCGCCGCGCTTGCCAGCGTCTGCTTGGCGATAGCCAGTACCGTCGCGAGCGTATTTTGGGTGCGGTGATTGAGCTCATCCAACAGGAACCGAAGGCGATCCTCCTCCTTTTTGTGTCGCGTGGTGTCGATGAACGAGGCAAAGTGCTGCACGACGACGCCCGCCCGATCACGCACCGGACTAACAAAAATCGTCGCCCAGAAGGTGGCGCCGTCTTTCCGGCGGTATCGTATCTCGGGATCGGGCTCGCTGGACTCTCCCCGGAATACGTCCTCGATCCTCTTCAGGGTGTCGGGAGTGGCTCCCTGCGCCATGAGGAAGTTGAAGCTTTGGCTCAACACCCCATCCCGCTCGTAACCAGTTAGTTCAAGAAAGCTATTATTGGCAAAGATAATCGGGTTGCCCGATACCTTGGCGTCGGTAAACACCATCGCCACCCGTGATGTTTCGGCGGCAACAACAAATGGACCCAGATCATTTGAGAAGTGTTCGACATTGGCTTCGGCGGTTGTTTGTT
>JAYVYH010000131.1:0-8815 GCA_043784385.1 Caulobacteraceae bacterium
CGGCCTGCGCGATCAGACGATTCGACTATCCTGGCCCGAATAGGCCGCCAAGGATCTGTCAAAACATAGGGTTCGTCCCGACAAGATACGCAACGCGACGTATCAGTGGAGATTTGTGCAGGCTGATGTAACCCTGCTTCGGAAATATGGAGCGGTGAAAGCCGCACAATGATCACAGGAATGGATTGGAAACGTCTCATGCTTGGAACCAAAATGCGCTTCGGCGCCTTCATCGCTCCGTTTCACCCAGTGCGGGAGAACCCCACCCTCGCCATCGAGCGTGATCTCGAACTGGTGCAGTGGATGGATACTCTGGGTTATGACGAGGCTTGGATTGGTGAGCACCATTCGGCGGGCTACGAACTCATCGCCAGCCCGGAGGTGTTTATCGCCACAGCGGCCGAGCGAACCCGGCATATCCGTCTGGGCACCGGTGTCGCGTCCCTGCCCTATCATCATCCCCTGATGGTGGCCGAGCGCTTGAACCAACTCGACCATATCACCCGCGGTAGGGTTATGCTGGGCGCGGGTCCCGGCGCTCTTCCCTCCGATGCGTTCATGATGGGAATACCGGTGGCCTCCCAGCGGGACCGGATGGATGAGGCGCTTGCGGTGATCGTCCGCCTGCTCAGAGGCGAGACGGTAACCCACAAGAGCGACTGGTTCGAGTTGTGCGAAGCCCGCCTGCAGATGACCCCGTGGTCGCGGCCGTCAATAGAGATGGCCGTAGCCAGTCAGGTCTCACCCACCGGCGCGACCGCGGCCGGTCGCCACGGCGTCGGCCTATTGTCGATTGGAGCCACGTCAGCCGGCGGCTTCAACGCGCTGGCATCCAATTGGGCAATCGCCGAACAGACCGCCAGGGAGCACGGCCAGATCATGGACCGAGGCGGCTGGAGGCTTGTTGGCCCTATGCATATTGCCGAGACCCGCGAGCAGGCGCGCGCGGATGTCGCCTTCGGCCTAAAAGACTGGATGTACTATTTCACTGACGTGGCGGCGCTTCCAATGGCTGTCGACACCTCCGGGGATCTGGTGGACGCCCTGATTGCCACGGGGCTTGCCGTGGTAGGCACGCCCGACGACGCTATCGCCCAGATCGAGCGGCTGGAGAAGCAGTCAGGCGGTTTCGGCGCCTACCTGATGCTGGACCACAACTGGGCGCCATGGAGCCAAAAGAAGCATTCCTATGAGTTGATGGCCCGGTATGTGTTCCCGCGTTTCCAAGGCTCCAACGTGAACCGTGAACAATCGCTCGGCTGGGCCAGGGACAACCGGCCGGCATTCGTGGGTGAACTGTATGCAGCCATGGGCTCGCGCGTGACGCGCCATATCGAGACCAAGGGGACGGAAAACATCGCACCCGAAGTCATGGAGGCCCTGGGACTTAACTCCCAGAAGGCCGCGGCGGTATAGCAGATTTGGCAACTGAACCGTCCGGACCCTCAGGGCGCACAGGTCCGACGGAAGGATAGTGGGACGTTCGACAAAAGCGACGTGGTGCAGGGGCGCCGAGGCATTGATGTCGGATGTCACCCCGCAGGCGACCGGCGGACACTTGACGTACTGAGCTGTACCGGCCGCGCCTTTCAAATCCGGCCGGCATCGTGCAAAGGCGCGGGCGCGGTGGTTACGATGCTCCTTCTTTCCCCGAGGCATGAATGGAGCCTCTGACCGTCTGGGCGCTGACCACCGGTGAGGCCGGGATGCGCACCCAGGCCCGGGGTCTGGCCGAGGCGGTCGCTGATGTGGTGGTGGAAAAGACCGTCGCGGGGGGCTTCGGCTGGCCCTGGACATGGGACGTTGGGCGAGGCCAGTTGTCGCCGCCCTGGCCGGATGTGGTGATCAGTTGCGGTCGGCGGTCGGCTACCAGGGCCATCGCCATCCGCAAGGCCAGCGGCGGACACGTGGTTACGGTCCACGTTCAGGATCCGCGCGGTCGGGCCGACGCCTTCGACCTGGTGATCGCCATGGAGCATGATCGGATCACCGCCGGCGACAATGTCGTCAAAGTCGCCACGGCCCTCCACGATTTGACCCAAGCCAAGTTGGAGAGCGCCGGCCGCGAGTGGGCGGACCGGTTCGCCCGCCTGGGGCATCCATTAACCGGCGTCGTGCTCGGCGGCGACCTTAAGGGCCGGCCCTTCACCCTCGCGGACGGCCAGAAGCTCTTGGAGGGTTTGACCCGCCTGAAGACCGAGACCGGCTGCGGCCTGGCCATCACCCCCTCGCGACGGACGCCGGCCGCCGTGCGCGACCTGTTCGCCGGCGCCTTCGCTGGCGACCCCCAGGGGTTTCTATGGAACCTGGTGGGCGACAACCCCTACCGCGCCATCCTTGCGTTGTCGGACCGGCTGGTGGTGACCAGCGACAGCGTATCGATGGTGTCGGAAGCCCTGTCGGCGCCCCATCCGGTGGAGGTTTTCGACCTGGGCTTTCCCCGCCATGTCGGTTTCATCCAGCGTTTGGCCGATCAGGGCCTGATCCGCCGGTTCGACGGCGATCCGTCGGTTCCGAAAACCACCGGGCCGGTCAACGCCACGGACGAGGCCGCGCGCGCGGTGCGGACTCTGCTTCAAGTCCGGACAGGTGTGTCCGGATAGGCCAGTTGCTCACGGGCGCGCCATTCGTCGGTGACGTAGTTCATGATTACCGACTTGCGAACTCCGCGCAGGGGGCGGCGTTCCAGGCCGTGCCAAGTATCCGCCCCCGGAACGAAGACCAGGGCCGAGTTGTCGAGGAACGGCGGCCGCTTCGCCCAGGTATCCGGGTCGGCGTAAATATCGGTGCCGAGGTCGGCCTGGTCGACCGACTCGGGTAGATAGATCAGCATACTGAACAGCTTGACCCCCAGATCGGTGTGCGGCTGCAGCCAGAAACCGTCGGTGTCCTGGGCATATTCAAGCCGCACATAGCCGCCCGAGAGATCGGCGCCGGTTAAATCCTCGACCGCCTGAGCCACTGGCGCCGATTGAAACGCGTCCGCCACGGCGGCGCAGACATCGAACTGGGCCATACTGGCCGCGTCGAAATAGTGTCGCTGGTCGTTATGCAGTTCGCGCTTGCCGGAGATCCCGCCGAGGTCAGGCCTGGGAAACGGCAATCGGCGCAGCGCCGCCGCCATGCCCGGCGGAAACACTGGCGAAACCAGCCAGTGACAATACGGCAGGCTGTCGTGGCGCGCGGCGGCGAACGCGGCGACCAGGCTAATCCGGGTGGCGGCGGTGAGCTCGGACCGGGATGGAGTCTTCAGCAAGGCCTGGCTTTCAGTCGAGCGGCGGTCGGCGGCCCGCCCAGGGATTAGCCCTTTCAAGCTGACCAGCTAGGCGAAACAATGTCCCCTCGTCTCCCGCCCGGGCCACGAACTGGACGCCGATCGGTAGGCCCTGGGCGCTCCAGGCCAGGGGGACAGTCATCGCCGGCTGGCCCGAGACGTTGAAGGCCTGGGTGTTGGGCATGAATTCGAACAGGCGGCGGGAAAAGTCCTCCGGGCCACCCTCGCGCAGCCAACCGATCGGCACGGCGGACGAGCCGAGGGTGGAGAGCAACAGAATGTCGAAGTCCTGGAAACTGCGCGCCGCCACGCGGCCAAAGGCGTGGGCAGTCTGCAGGGCCTGGATATAGACCGAGGCCGGTATCGACCGGCCATGAGCCTGGAACGCCCAGGTGCCCGGCTCGACCTCGCCCTCCTCCACCGGCCGGCCTCGGCGCAGCGCTTCGTTGTCGAGGGTGGCTGCCAGGCTGGAAGCGACGATCACGCCGGCGGCGATCTGAACGCGCGGATAGTCCCAATCGAGCCTGGCCTCGAACACATGATGACCCAGGCGCTCGCACAGTCGCGCCGCGTCGTTGACGGCGGCGGAACACTCCGGATCGATCGCCTGCACGTTGATGCCGCCGGTGATGAAGCCGATCCTCAGTGCTCCGGGGTCGCGCCCGACCTCGTCCAGATAAGGTGCTTCGGGCGGCGTAGCCCAATAGGGATCTCCCGGCTGGGGCGTGCACACCGCGTCGAGCAATGCGGCGCTATCGCGCACCGTATGCGTCACCGCGTGCTGGATCGAAAAACCACCCCAACCCTCGTTGGCCGGCGCCACCGATACCCGGCCTCGGGTGGGCTTGAGGCCGAACAGGCCGCAACAGGCGGCTGGGATACGGATCGAGCCGCCGCCGTCGCTGGCGTGGGCGGCGGGAACGATGCCCGCGGCCACCGCCGCACCGGCCCCGCCCGACGAGCCGCCAGAAGTGCGGGTGAGGTCCCACGGGTTGCGACAAGGGCCGAACAGTTCCGGCTCGGTGACCGGCTCCAGGCCGAACTCCGGCGTATTAGTCTTGGCGAACATCACCAGCCCGGCGGCGCGATAAGACGAGACGATGGCGTTGTCGGTCGCCGGCGCCACACTCGCTAACAGCCGCGATCCCGCCGAGGTCGGCACCCCCGCGACCTGAGCGCTGAGATCCTTGAGCAGGAACGGCGCGCCGCTTAAAACTCCGGGCGGGGGTCCGTATTTGACGGCCGCCCGGGCCGCGTCGGCCATCGATGTGGTCAGGGCGTTGATCCGCGGATTCACCACCTCCGCCCGCTCCAAGGCGGCCTCAAGCACCTCCGCGGCGGTGACTTGGCCAGCGCGGATCAGGCCCGACAGGCCCAGGGCGTCATGGGAAAGGTAGTCGGACTGGTTCATGCGCCGATCAAATCACGGTATGGCCGACGAACCAATGAGCGCCCCGAGCGAAATCCGACCGATCGAGGTTTTCATCGACGCCGACGCCTGTCCGGTGAAGGATGAGGTATACCGCGTCGCCCAGCGCTATGGCCTCAAGACCTGGGTGGTCGCCAACGCCTTCATGATGATCCCCGCCCACCCGCGCATCGAGCGAGTGATCGTGGACGCCGGCCCCGACATCGCCGACGACTGGATCGCCGAACACGCGCAGCCCGGAGACGTGGCGATAACCAACGACATCCCGCTGGCCGAGCGGGTGCTGGCCGCCGGCGCCGCGGCCATCGCGCCCAACGGCCGGGTGTTCACCCGCGATTCGATCGGCTCGGCCATCGCCCAGCGGGCGATAATGGAGCAGATCCGCTCCACCGGCGCCATCACCGGCGGCCCCGCCCCGTTCAGCAAGGCCGACCGATCGCGGTTCCTGCAATCCCTCGACGAGGCGATCGTGAAGGAGATGCGGCGCCGGAACGCGTAGTCGAGCGTCAATTCGAACCCAGTGTCAGCGGGCATGGCCGTGTCGGTGATGCAGATCCGGATAGTGCGGGTGTTTGTGGCGCAACGAGGTGTGTTGGTGCCGATGGGTGTGGGACTCGCCGATCGGGTCGCCGGCCCGATGGACATGTTGGTGATGCGCGTCGTGGATATGATGATGCTCGTGATCCATCAGCTCATGAGCGTGGTCGTGCTCATGCCGTTCCGACAGATGCAGATAAACGCCGATGGTCATCAGCATTGCCGCGCCGATCAGTTGAAGGGTGACGGGTTCATGAAACAGCAGCAGCGCCAGCGCCGCGCCCAGAAACGGCGCCGTGGAAAAATAAGCGCCCGTTCGCGCCGTTCCCAGATGACGTAGAGCCAGGACGAATAGAACCAGACTGACGCCATAGCCAAAAAAACCGACCACGCCCGCGTCGGCCGCGGAAGCTAAATCTGGCAGGCGCGCGCCCCGGCCGAAGGCCAGCGCCAAATTGACCGCGCCAGCGACCAGGCCCTTGATCGCGGCGATCTGTACCGGATCGGCCGACGACAATTTGCGCGTCAGGTTGTTGTCCACCCCCCAGGCGACGCAGGCTCCGGTGATCGCGAGGGCGCCAAGGCCCAGGCCCGCCAGTCCGCCACCCCAGGACAGGATCAGGGCGCCGCCAAGGATCGCCGCCGCGCCGATCAGCAAATGCCGATCGACGTTCTCCTTGAATACCACCCAGGCGATGGCCATCGTCGCCAGACCCTCCAGGTTCAACAGCAAGGCCGCCGAGGACGCCGCCGTATGCGCCAGGCCAAGCATCAACAGGACCGGTCCGACAACGCCGCCGAAGAGTATGACCAGGCCGAGCCAGGGAAGATCGACCCGCCGCAACGGCGCTTCCGGCGCCGATACACCCAACAGGCCGCGACCCACGTGAACCAGGCCAAGACCGATACCCGACCCTAGATACAGCAACCCAGCCAGCAACCACGGATCAACACCCCCGCCGAGCAGCAGCTTCGCCAGAGGCGTGGACGCCCCGAAGAGCGCGGCCGAGGCCAGGGCGAGAGGCGCACCAGGCCAGGAGATCGAAGGTTTCATGGTCGGATTGTAACCGAACCGGGATAGGAGTTTAATGTGCCCGTGACACGCGTCGTCCTCGTCCTTCTGGCCGTCCTGGCCATGTTGACCGGCCCGGTGGCCGCCACGGCGGCTCAGGTCGCCTGTGGTCGCGCCACAACGGCGCCGATGGCGGGAATGGACATGCCGGGGCCGCCCGCCGCCGGCGTCGACACACATAAGACTTCGGCAGATCCTTGCTGCGATCACTCCGGCGATCATAAGATGCCGAATCGAACCTGCATTCAGGCTTGCGCGACCACATGCGCGGTCAGCGCGGGGCCGCCACTTTCCCCGACAGCCGCCACTTTCGTTGGCACGATTGCGCGGGCGGCCCCGGCGACCCCGACCTTCGTCACCGCCCATGAACCCCCTGGGCTCGAACGACCTCCAAAGTTGATCGTATGAGGACCGCCGGCTCCCGCGCTGGTTGTTGAACACGCCGTGGAGCGGTGCTGGGCGACCCGAAAGGCGACACCTCGAAACCCGCTTCAACCCCCTAAGCTCCGCCCCTCCAGCGCCGAGGGTATCGGCGCCAAAACCATTTCCCAAGGAGCCCCCATGCGCCCCGCATGGCTGTTGGCGATGGCGAGCCTGACCGCCGCCGCCGCCCACTCCTCTCCCATGAGCTATCAGGCGGCCCTGAAGCTCGCCGATCAGACCGCGCCCGTTCTCCAGGCGCGCGCCGCTGATGTGCGCGCGGCGCGGTCCTCCGCGATTGCAGCCGGCCGTCTGCCCGATCCGAAACTGGCGTTCGGCGTCGAAGGATTTCCCGTATCGGGACCCAACGCCGGACATCCTGCACGCGACGACTTCAGCGACGCGCGGGTCGGGATCATGCAGGACGTTCCGAACGGGGCAAAGCGACGTTCGGCGCGGGCGCGGGCCGAGGCCGACATCGGCGCCGCGGAGGTCAGTGAGACGGCGCAAGGCCGTGAGGTGCGGCTGAACACCGCGTTGGCCTGGATCGATCTGTTCTACGCCGAGCGTCGGCTGGGCGCGCTCGACGAGATCGAAAAGGCGCTCGCCCCGATGCGCGACACGGCGGCTTCGCGGGTGGCTTCCGGCGCGATGCGTCCCGCCCAGACGCTGGAGCCCGAACAACTGACCGCCGCCCTTAACGACCGCCGCGCCGACCTGGCTGCAGCCGTGGCGAAGGCGCGCGCCGAGTTGACGCGCTGGACCGGCGACACCCTGCCCGAGGTGGCCGGTGACCCGCCCGACTATCCCATCGAAGCCACCGCGCTGCGTGGGGGCCTCGACCGGCTTCCGGCGCTGACGGCCTACGACGCCAAGGGCCGCCAGGCCGACGCCGACATTGCCGCGGCGAAGGCCGACAAGCGATCGGACTGGGGCTGGGAGTTGGCCTATCAGCACCGCGACCCTCGGTTCGGCGATATGGTGATGGTCCAGGCCACGGTCAGCTTGCCCCTGTTTGCCTCCACCCGACAGGATCCAGTGATCGCGGCCCGGGCGGAAACGGCGGGCCGGATCCGGATCGAGCGAGAGGCGGCTCGGCGCGACTTGGTGGCTTCGCTGGACGCCAGCCTCGCCGATCACGCCATGCACCACGACCGGTTGCATCGGGCGCTCGAGACCCTCGTGCCCCTGGCCAAGCGGCGCGCCGACCTGGAGACGGCCGCCTTCGGCGCCGGCACGACCAGCCTATCGGATGCCTTGCAAGCTTACCTGGCGCTGGCCGAGGCCCGAGTCGACGCCATCGATCGTGAAGCCGACGTCGTGCGCGACGGCGCCCGCATTGTCCTGACCTTTGAAGAGCAAGCTCAATGAGCGCCCCGTTCTGGTCTCCCGCGCGGCTCGCTATCGCCGGCGTGGCTATCGCGGTGCTGGCCGGCGCCGGCGGCTATCAGGCCGCCCGGCTTCGCAAGGCCCCTTCCCCGGCTCCGATGGCGGCTCCGGCGCCATCGCGCAAGCCGCTCTACTGGTACGACCCGATGGCTCCGGCGCAGCATTTCGACAAGCCCGGCAAATCGCCGTTCATGGATATGGAACTGATTCCCCGCTACGCTGACGAGGACGCCGGCGGCGCGGCGCCGGGGGTCCGGATCGACCCGGCGACGGTGCAAAGTCTCGGCGTTCGGCTGGCCGCCGTCAAGCGTGGCGACTTCGCCCAGGTGTTGGACGCGGCCGGCGTGCTCGATTTCAATCAGCGGCAGGTCGCCATCGTCCAGGCCCGCGCGGCGGGCTTCGTGCAACGCGTCTATGGCCACGCGCCCGGTGACATCGTTGCAGCCGGCGCGCCGATCGCCGACCTCCTCATCCCCAGCTGGGGCGGCGCCCAAACTGAATATCTGGCCGTCCGCGAATCGGGCGGCCCCGCCCTGGAAGCCGCCGCGCGCCAGAGGCTGCGCCTGCTGGGCATGCCCGAGAGCCTGATCGAAGCCATGGCCCGCGATGGCCGCGCGCGCACGGTCGTCACGGTGTCCACACCGCTGGGCGGCGCCATTCAGACACTCGATGTGCGCCAGGGCATGACGGTGAG
>JAYVYH010000132.1:0-3335 GCA_043784385.1 Caulobacteraceae bacterium
GCTGGGTATTCGGATCCTATCAAGGCTTGGCCAAGATGGGTCCTTTGGCCCTGGCTTTTCCGGCGTTCATCGCCATCGTCTGCATCGCCGAGATTTGGCTCGCGGACATGGCGGCGAAGCGCGGCTGGCTGGGTTGAACAACCCAGCTCCGTGATCCTATCCTCCGTACTGCCTGTTCAGCTTCCGCATGCCCCCGATCCAGCGGTTGTAGTCGCCGGTTTTGCGTCGCATGTAGTCCAGCACCACCGGGTGGGGCAGGATCAGGAAGTCCTCGGCCTCGATCGCCCGAACGCAGCATTCGGCTACGTCCTCGGGTTCAATCATGCCGTCGACGCTGGCCACGCCATCTGGGTTGCCGGCGGTCATGGCCGTGCGCACCGCCTGGGGGCAGAGCACCGAGACCTTGATCCCCTGGTCGCCGTGCGTGATGGCCAGCCATTCGGCCAGACCCACCGCCGCGTGTTTGGTCACCGCATAGGGCGCCGAGCCGATCTGGGAGAGCAGGCCGGCGGCTGAGGACGTATTGACCAGGTAACCGCCGCCCCGGGCCGCCATGCGCGGAACCAGGTGCCGCGCCGCCCAGACGTGGGACATCACGTTGATGTCCCAGATCCGCTGCCAGCCGGTGTTGGAGGCTTCAGCTCCGCCGCCGATGCCGATCCCGGCGTTGGAGAAGAACAGGTCGATCGGCCCGTGATCGGTTTCCACCGTTTCGATCAGGAGTTGGATGTCGGCCTCGACGCCCACATTGGTCTGGAACGCGACGCCGCCGATCTCTTCGGCCACCGCCTTGGCGCCCTCGCCATTGATATCGGAGCAGACCACCAGTTTCGCGCCGTCCCTTGCGAAGCGCCGGGCCAGTTCACGCCCGATGCCGCTGGCCGCGCCGGTGACCACGATGATCTTGTCCTTGATTTCCATGGGATGGCTTCCTCCGAGGCCGAGACGTCTTGTGCCTCAGTCCATAGCCGCCCAGGACCCGTGGCGTCTATCCGGCCTGGCCGGTACGATGTTGAGCGGCGACCCTGGCCAGCAGTTCCTTCGCTTCGGGAGTGCGCATCAGTTCGGCGAACAGCCGGCCTTCCAGTTGGAACATCTCCCGACTGACCGGCGACACCGCCTCGCGCGCCAGGCGCTTGATATGCGCCACCGCCAGCGGGGAACGGCCGGCGATTTCCAGGGCGATCGACCGGGCGCGGTCGAGGGCGCTCTCCAGCGTGTCGGCGGGGACCAGTTCCTCGATCATGCCATAGGCCAGCGCCTGGTTGGGCGAGACCGTTCGGGCGCGCAGCATCATCTCGATTGCCCGGTTGCGGCCAACCAGAGCGGTCAGGCGCTGTGTGCCGCCCGCGCCTGGCAGGATGCCGACCGAAACCTCCGGCAGGCCAAAACGATAGGGTCCATCCTTGGCGACACGGATATCGGTGGCCATGGCGAACTCCCAACCCCCGCCCATGGCCGTTCCGTTCAACGCCGCGATCACCGGCTTGGGCAGGTTCTCGATCTCCAGCAGCAGATCGTGCAGATTGACCGGCGGCCGATCCTGGTTCTGGGCATGGCTCCCAGCGGCTTGTCCTTGAGCGGCCTGATCCAGTTCCACCACCGAATAGTGCCGGATGAAAAACCCAGGCAGCCCGCCGGTGAAGATCACCGCGCGGACGTCCGGCTCTCGCAGACGCGGTATGAGTTCGGCGAGCTCGAATACCGTGCCCGGATCCATCGTCGCCAGAGGTGGGTTGGTGATGGTGACGGTGGCCACACCGTCGGCAAGGTCCAGGGCAAGTTGGGGCATAGCGGCGGAGTTCCTCTTTCTAAATCTTGTTTGAGCCGGACTTTGGCCCGGAGCGGTCGTGGACGAAAGCCGATTTGCACGCATTGAAACCATTGAGCCCCGGCCCTGATTGTGAAAACCATGCAACACGCGTTACGAAGTCATTCAGGTTGGGGAGGCGACGGCCGATGAGTTTTGCCGAGGCCAGGTTTGGCGGCGCGGTTGTGCTGACGGTGGCCGGTCGCATCGACCTGACCAATGCCGATGCGTTCAAGGAAGCCCTGACCGCCGCCCTAGGGGCTGCGGCCTCGACCGTGGTCGTCGACATGTCAGGCGTCGACTACATCAGTAGCGCCGGCCTGCGGTCTTTGATGATCGCCCTGCGCGCGGCGAAGGCTGCCGGCAAAGGCCTTGGCGTCGCCGCCCTGACGCCGTTGGTTCTGGAGATTTTCACCATCAGTCGCTTCAACCTCGTCTTTTCCATCTTCCCGGGCGTGCGCGGCGCGCTTGAAGCCCTGTCGCCTGACGGGCTTGGTCAATTCGACGCGTCATAGGCAGGGAAGGCGAATGAAGATCATCTTTTGGGGTACGCGAGGCTCCCTGCCGGCGCCACTGAACGGCTCCGCCGTGCGGCGAAAGCTCGTCAACGCCCTGGTCCGAGCCGCCGGCCAGAATCTAGACACGCCCGAGAAGGCCGAGGCGTTCTGCGATGGGTCCCTGGGCTTCGCAGATTGGAGCACATTTGGCGGCAACACCTCGTGTGTCCAGGTCGACACAGGGGGACCGGACTACCTGCTCTGCGATCTGGGATCGGGCGCTCGCGAGTTTTCACTGGCCGCGCTTGGACGTCATGGCCCCGCCGCGCCACAGACCTATCACGTGCTGATCTCGCATGTGCACTGGGACCACATCATGGGATTTCCGTTCTTCGTCCCGGCCTTCATTCCGGGCAACAAGATCCGTATCTACAGCTGCCACCCCAGGTTCGAGGCGGCCATCCGCGCCCAAAACCATGAGCCCTGCTTTCCCGTGGAGTTCAGCGCCCTGGCCGCCAGCATCGAGTTCATCCCGCTGGAGCCGGGCGTGCCGCATGACATCGCAGGCGCCAAGGTCACCGGCATGGCTCAGTTGCACGGTGGCGAGTCGTTCGGTTATCGCATCGAGCAGGGCGGCAAGACGGCGGTCTACACCACCGACGCGGAATATAAGCCCGACGACATGGGGCAGATGGATCGCACCGTGGCGTTCTTCAAAGACGCCGACCTGGTGATTTTCGACTCGATGTACTCCCTGGCGGAATCGATCTCAGTGAAAGAGGACTGGGGCCACTCCAGCAACATCATGGGCGTCGAGCTGTGCCAGATGGCCGGCGCCAAGCAACTCTGCCTGTTCCACCACGAACCGGTGAACGATGACGACCGCATTGCCGGGATCCTTGCAGAGACCCTGAGGTTCGAGGAAATCACCCGCTCGGGTAAGCCGCTGGCGATCCACGCCGCCTACGACGGGTTGGCGCTGGAGCTCTGACACCCTTGGCCTTCGATATTGCTGGAACCTTCCGGAG
>JAYVYH010000133.1:0-5698 GCA_043784385.1 Caulobacteraceae bacterium
GCCGAAGCCCCAGTTGAACAGGCCACTGGTGAACAAGAACGGGAAGCCCAGAACACCGGCACCAAGGCGATTGCCGAGACCCACCGGTTCGACGAGGCCGCGCTGGCCAGGTGGATGGCCGCGAACGTCGAAGGCTACGCCGGACCTCTGGAGGTGCGTCAGTTCAAGGGGGGCCAGTCCAATCCCACCTATCAGTTGGTTACGCCGGGCCGGAAATACGTCATGCGCCGCAAGCCGCCCGGCAAGCTCCTGCCCAGCGCCCATGCCGTCGACCGCGAGTTCCGGGTGATATCCGCCCTCCACCCGACCGGCTTTCCAGTGGCCAAACCCTATGGCCTGTGCACCGACGACAGTGTGGTCGGCACGATGTTCTATGTGATGGAAATGGTCGAAGGGCGCATCCTCTGGGACCAGTCCCTGCCCGCCTATGCGCCGCCCGAGCGCCACGCCATCCATATGGCCGCCCTTAAGACCTTGGCCGATCTCCATAACACCGACTATAAGGCGGTGGGCCTGGAGGGCTTCGGCCGGCCGGGCAACTATATGTCCCGCCAGATCGATCGCTGGACCAAACAGTACAAGGCCTCCGAAACCCAGCCTCTGGAAGCCATGGAGCGACTGATCGAGTGGCTGCCGAAATCGGTGCCCGACGACGACCAGACCACCATCGTCCACGCCGACTACCGGCTCGACAACATGGTGATGCACGCCACCGAATCGCGCGTGGTCGCCGTGCTCGACTGGGAACTGTGCACCCTGGGCAATCCGCTGGCCGATTTCACCTATGTGCTGATGCAGTGGGTGAACGGCACGATCGCCGCCATTCCCGACCTGACCGCGCACGGCATCCCGACGATGGAAGAGTATGTCGCCGAATATTGCCGGCTCACTGGGCGGTCCGGATTGCCCGAGCTCAACTGGTTCTTCGCCTATAACGCGTTCCGCTTGGCCGGCATTCTACAGGGCATCGTCGGCCGGGTCCGCGATGGCACCGCCAACAGCCCCCAGGCCGCCGCCCAGGAAGCCCGCGTGCCGCTGCTGGCCGAAGCGGCGTGGAAGTTCGCGAAGATGGCGGGGGCCTAGGGTCCCGCCATCCCCGCGAGCAACTTCAGCAACGCCTTCTCGCCCTCGAACCGCGCCCGCACCGGCCACGCAGTCACGCGGTCGCGCCACGCCGGCGACAGCCTGGCCCAGTCCTTTTCGCTGGTGATCATGCCCGCGCCGAGACTTGACGCGCGGTCGGCCAGGAAACGCAAAGTCGCCTCGCCGATGGGTTTGTGATCGGCCAGGGGCGCGAAATCGACAAGATCGCACCCCGCCGCTTTCAGCGCGCGCTCCATCTTCCAGGGCTTGCCGATACCGGCGAAGCCGACCAGACGGCCGGATGGCGGGGGACCGACCGGCTCCAGTCTGGCGATCAGAACCGGCTTGCCGGCGAACAGCGCCAGGAGTTCGGGATCGGGCGCCGCAAGATCGGCGGGCATCAGAAGCACGATTGCGTCAGCGCGGGCGAGGCCCACCTTCAACGGCTCGCGCATAGGGCCGGCGGGGAACACCGCGCCATCGCCGAACGGCCATTCGTCGTCGCGTGTTTCGCCGTCCACCACGATCAGGGACAAGGTCTTGGTCACCGACGGGTTCTGATGGCCGTCGTCCATGACGATAACCTCCGCGCCGTTTCTGGCCGCGGTCGCGGCGCCGGCGGCGCGATCCCTGGCGATCCAGACCCGCGCGTCGGCGGCCATCATCAAGGCCTCGTCGCCGACATCGGCCGCAGTGTGGGCGACGAGATCGACGCGGGCCGGGCCGGTCAACCGGCCACCGTGGCCACGCGACAGAATATGGACGTCGCGGCCTTGCGCCCGCATCAGCGCGGCCAGGGCTCTCACCACCGGTGTCTTGCCAGCGCCGCCCACGGTCAGGTTACCGACGCAGATCACCGGGACGCCGGGATCGACTTGGCGCCCGAGCCGGAGACGCCGCGCGGTGGCCCAGGCCCATATCCACGAGACCGGAGTCAGAAACGCCCGGGTCACCGGCATGGGCAGAGGGCCTCGGCCGTACCACCAGCGGGGCGTGACGAAATTCATGCTTTCACCAGCGCCACGACGCGGTCGGTCGCCATCCGGGCCGCCGCATCGCCAGTCTCGGCAAAGGCCCGCGCCCGCTCGGCCATGCGATCCAGGGCGGGATCACCCTGGATCGCCCGCGCGAACCAGCCGGCTAGGTCGTCGGGTGCGACCCGCGAGGTCGCTCCGAGCGTCTCCAAGACATCATAGATCGGCCAGCCGTGCGTGTCGGGTCCGGTGATCAACGGACACCCCAGCCGGGCGGGCTCGAGTGGATTGTGACCGCCCACGGAGTCGGTGGTCAGGCTCCCGCCGACAACCGCCAGGGACGCCAGGCGAAACCAAAGGCCCAGTTCACCCACCGTATCGGCGACATAGATCGCTTCGTCGCCTAGCCCCGAGCCCGAGCCCCGACGAGCGGCGGTAAAGCCGGCGGCGAGAGCCAGACGTTCCACCGCCTCACCACGATCAGGATGGCGGGGGGCGATGATCAGCAGCGCCCGTTGGTCGTCACCGCACGCCAGGCGGAATGCCGGCAGGATCAGCTCTTCTTCTCCGGGGTGGGTGCTGGCGGCCAGCAGGACGGGACGATCACCCAGGTTCGCCCGCGCTCTGGCCCACTGGCCCTGATCGACGGGAAGCGGCACGGCGCCGAATTTCAAGTCGGCGAGACCGTCCACCCGCGCGCCCAGTGCTTCGAACCGCTCGGCGGCGACGGCGTCACGGGCCAGGATCAGGTCGAAGGCTCCCAGCAGCGTTCGAGCCGCCTCCGGCGCCCGGCGCCACCCGGCCAGGCTGCGGTCGGACAGTTTCGCAGAGACCAGGGCCAGACGAGTTCCCCGCCCCTTGGCATCCAGCAACAGATTGGGCCAAAGTTCGCTTTCCACGAACACCCCCGCCTTCGGGCGCCAATGATCGAGGAACCGCCGCGCCGCGCCGGGTGTGTCGAGGGGGGCAAACTGATGCAGGACCGGCTGGCGAAGGCGAGTGGCCAGGATCTCGGCCGCAGCTCGGGTGCCGCTGGTGACCAGGATCGTCGTCTCCGGCGACTCGGCCCGAAGTCGTTCGGCCAGGGGGAGCAGCGACAGGCTCTCACCCACGCTGACGCCGTGCAGCCAGATTAGGTCTCCGCCCGGCCGCGACAAGCCGGCGTGGCCAAGGCGCTCTCGCCAGCGGGCCGGATCCTCCTTTCCCCGCCGCACCCGGCCCCTCAGCCAGGCGCCGGCCAGGACCGAAGCGGCCGTCGAGGCGAAGCGGTAGAGGCTCAAGGAGGCCGGCCGTCGCGGCGTCATGTCGTCAGTAACGCCTCAGCGCGCGCCTGGGCGGCGCACAGCCGATCCTGCCAATCGGCACGAGCGACCTCCAGGGCCGCATCGTCGGCATCCTCGGCCACGGTCAGCGGCCCATCGAGCACCAGAACGGCGCGGCTGAACGGCAGGGGGACGCGCCCCTCGTCCCAGCTGCCTAGCCGTATGGCCGGGCTGACCGCCAGGCCCATCAAAAACACCGGCGCCGAGGTCGCCCGGGCCAGCTGAACCGGTCCGATCTGCATCACCATATTGGGTCCGCGAGGACCGTCCGGGGTCATGATCATCACCCCGCCGGAAGCGACGACGCCCATGGCCTGGCGGAAGGCCGTCGCGCCTCCCTTGGAACCGCCGGGTCCGACCCGGCCGGTCGACCCGCGGATGGTCGGGATCCTCAGCCGCTCAGCGGCCAGGGCGATAAATTCGCCGTCGCGCGACAGGGAGATCATCACCTTGCGCGGCTTGTCCTTCAGGATCGGGCGACAGGCGATCGCCGGCACTATGCGGCCATGCCAGAACAGCCCGATCAGGCCGTCCGGCCCGTCCAGGGCCACCCGGGCCGGGCCTTCGCTCTCGCGGCGCCAGCGCAGGGTTGCGATCACCAGTTCGATGTAGGCGGCGACCAGCCAGCCGAGCGCCGCCGGGACCACCGGCGACCGCAGCAGTGCCCTCACGTGGCGGCCACGGGATCAAGCGTCAGGTCCTGTGCTCCCGCCAGACGCGCATAGAGCCCGCCGCGGCACATCAGGGTCTCGTGATCGCCCACCTCGGATACACGGCCCGCTTCCAGCACGTAGATGCGGGCGGCGCCGCGCACCGTCGAAAGCCGGTGGGCGATGATCAGGGTGGTGCGGCCGGCCATCAGCCGGGCCAGGGCGGCCTGGACCTGCGCCTCGCTCTCGGTGTCCAGGGCGCTGGTGGCTTCGTCCAGAAGCAGGATCGGGGCGTCCTTGAGGAAAGCCCGGGCGATGGCGATCCGCTGGCGCTGTCCGCCGGACAGCCGCGCGCCGGCCTCGCCGACCATGGCCCCGTAACCGCCCGGCAGGGCGGTGATGAAGTCGTGCGCCGCAGCGGCCCTGGCCGCCGCCTCGATCTCGGCGCGGGTGGCTCCCGCCTTGGCATAGGCGATATTGGCCCCGATGGTGTCGTCGAACAGAAACGGCTCCTGGGTGACTAGTGCGATGTGGCGGCGCAGGGACGCCAGGGCGACGTTCCCGATATCCTGACCATCGACGGTCAATGTCCCGCCGGTGATGTCGTAGAATCTGGGGATCAGGTTTAGGATTGTGGTCTTGCCCGCTCCGGAAGGGCCAACCAGGGCGACCACCTCGCCCCGCGTGGCTTCAAGATTCACATCTGTCAGAACCGGCGCGTCCGGGCCATAGGCGAAGGCGACGCCCCGCAGCTGGATATGGCCGTTGGTCACGCGCAGTGGCGGCGCGCCGACGGCATCGCCGATCTCCGGCTCGACGTCGAGGGCCGCGAACAGCCGGCGTCCGGCCGTGACGCCCTGACTCATCAGAGTCAGCAGATTTGAGACCTGGCGCAGTGCCTGGCCGGCCATCAGCAGCGCGGCGAAGAAGGCCACGAAAGCCCCCACATCGGCCTGGCCGGCGCTGGCCCGCCAGCCCTCATAGGCCAGCACCAAGGCCACCACGATCATCATCAGGGTCTCGGAGGCCGGGGCCGCGACCGCGCGCGCGTTGTCGCCGCTGAGGATATGACGCTGACGTTCGGCGATCACCGCCGCGACGCGACCCTCTTCATAGGCCTCGCGGTTCTCCATCTTCACCACCCGCACGCCGTCCAGGCCCTCCATTATTGCCGTGGAGAGCGCTCCGGTGGCGACCATGGCCCCCTTGGCGGCTATTGTGGCGTTGTTCATGAAACGGCCGAGGATCAGGGCGATGACCGGGGCCGCCACCAGGACCAGCAACGCCAGGCGCCAGTCCTTGATCCCCATAACTACGCCAGCGGCGACCAGGGTAAGGGCGTTCTGCACGAAGTTCACCAGCCCGCTGGTGGCGGCCTCGCGGATCAAGCCCGAATCATACAGCACCTGGGAAACGAAGCCGCCGGTGTGGGAGGCTCGAAGGCGGGCCAGATCGGCGCGCACCAGCTTACCGAACAGTTCCAGCTGGATATCCCCGACAATCCCGTTGCCGATGCGATTGACCAGGGTGGCCTGTACCGCCTGCGCCACGCCCCGGCCTAGCGCCAGGACTATGATGATTAGGGGTATGCGGAACAGGCTCCGGGAGTCGGCGCGGTGGTTCAGTTGGTCGACCGCCGGCTGCAGCACATTGAGCAACAGGCCCGACA
>JAYVYH010000134.1:0-4210 GCA_043784385.1 Caulobacteraceae bacterium
CCTGTCGAGGTCGCCGCGTCCAGGCGATCCTTCCTATGTCGCCGGCTGGCGTGGCCGGTTCGACTATGTCCTCGTGCTGAATGCCGACCTGCCCGACTGGTCCGGGCCGTTCCGACCGCCGTCGGAGCTCACACTGGTCGCCGATCACGGTTTCGCTCAGCTCTGGAGGGTGGCCCGCCCCGTTACACAGTGACCTGCACGCCCATTTCGACCACCCGGCCCGGGGGGATGGCGAAAACCTGGCTTGGGTCGGCGGAGTTGCGGTTCAGGGTGATGAACAGCAGATCCTGCAGGCGACGCACGCCGTGGTCATGGGTTGGCAGGACCGACCGCCGGCCGAGGAAATAGGACGTGTCGGCTGGATTGAACGACACGCCATCGATCTTCAGCCGCGCGATCGCCGCTGGCACGTCCGGCGTTTCCATGAAGCCGAACCGCAGGCTGATGGTCAGGAACGACTCGTTCAGAATATGCACGCTCGCCCGCTCGTCGGGTGACACGCGCGGTTCGCTGGTCGTTTCCACGGCGACGATGGCGTTGGTCTTGTGCAGGACACCGTTGTGCTTGAGGTTGTGAAGCAGGGCGCTCGGCGTCAACTCGGGATGGGACGACAGATAGACCGCCGTGCCAGAAACCTGATGACGGGGGCGGCGTGCGATCGAGGCCAGGAAGTCGGCCATCGGTATGCGGTCGCGGCGCGATTTCGCGGCGACGATCCGGCTGCCGCGCATCCAGGTCATGATGACCATCGCCACGGCGCCCGCCAGGGCCAGGGGCACCCAGCCCCCGGTGAACAGTTTGAGCATATTGGCGCTGTAGAACGCCAGATCGACGGTCAGCAACGGCGCTACCACCAGGGCGGTCTTGAGCAGGCTCCACTTCCACAGTTTTCTCACCACGATGGCGGTTAGGGCCGTGGTGACAGACATGGTGCCGGTCACGGCCAAGCCATAGGCGTCCTGCAAGGCGACGCTGTTCTTGAATATCGCCACCAGCAGGATGACGCCGATCATCAGCAGCATATTGACCGTGGGCACGTAGATCTGCCCGGCTTCCGTCGCCGAGGTCCGGTGCACCGCCAGCCTGGGCAGCAATCCCATCTGCATGGCGGAGTTCGACATCGAGTAGGCGCCGCTGATCACCGCCTGGCTGGCGATGATGGTGGCGGCGGTCGCCAGCAGCACCATGGGAATGCGCAGCGCTTCGGGAACCATGAGGAAGAACCAGTTCTGACCCGACAGGTCGGCGCCGTGGCTGGCCGGCGAAGCCAGGAAATGCAGGGCGAAGGCGCCCTGGCCAAGATAGTTGAGCAACAGAGCGGGGCAGACCACGAACATCCAGGCGCCGCGGATGGGCGAAGCGCCAAAATGGCCCATATCGGCATAGAGGGCTTCGGCGCCGGTAATCGTCAGCGAAACCGCCCCGAGGACTAGGACGCCGATCAACCCATGGCCGGCCAGGAAAGCCAGGCCGTAGGTGGGCAGGAAAGCCCAAAGGATTCCCGGCTCGCTGGGAATGTGCAGGAGGCCGAGGCCGGCTATCGAGACGAACCACAGCAGGCATATCGGCCCGAACCAGGCGGCGACTCTGGCCGTGCCACGCGACTGGGCAAGAAACAGGCCGACCAGCAGCACCAGGGCGCCGCCGATTTCCACTGAAGGTGTGATGGCCTTGGCCAGGCTAGGGACGGTTTCTAGGCCCTCGATGGCCGACAGGACCGAGACGGCCGGCGTGATGATGGCGTCGCCGTAGAACAGGGCCGCGCCGATGATGCCGAGGGTCAGAACGACACGGGTCCGGCCTCCGACCGCGTTCTGGGCGAGGGCCATCAGCGACAGGATGCCGCCTTCCCCGTGATTGTCGGCGCGCATGATGAAGATGACATATTTTATCGTGACCACGATCAGCAGCGCCCACACGATCAGGGAGGTAATCCCGTATATTTCCGTCTGCCCGACGTGGCCGTGGGCGGCGGCGGTCACGGCGCCCTGGAAGCCATAGATCGGGCTGGTGCCGATGTCTCCGAACACCACGCCCATGGAGCCCAGGGCCAGGCCCGCGAAGCGACGTCGCGCGGCGTTCGGGTTCAAGGGGGACGCGGCCTCGGCCGCCGACGAGACGTTCATTGGCGGCGGCTTAGTCCGAAGTGCGGACGAATGAAATGTCCATCTTGATGACCCAGGCTTTGGCGGCGGATCCGGGTTCCCACCGGCGCAGGTTTCAAGTCGCCAGCCGAGCGGCGATCCAGCTGGCCAGGATCTCGTTCACCCGCTCGGGCGCCTCCTGCTGCACCCAGTGTGAAACGCCCGGCAGGCGGTGCAGGGTGAAGTCGCTGACATAGGGGTCATAGCCTACCGTGTTCTCGATGCCGAGCGCAGTGTCGGCCTCGCCCCAGATCATCAGCGTCGGAACATCGATCACCGGCGGCGTCTTGCCCCAGCGGCCGAGCATGCCGGTGTTGGCGCGGTAGTAGTTGATCATCGCGGTCATGGCCCCGGGAATCAGGGCGTTCTTGCGGTAGACGTCGGTCACCTCAGAAGGGAAACGCGACTTGTCCACGGCCATGCCGGAGAAAGCGTTGCCGATGGCCCTGGCTCTATTGGCGGTCATCGCCGCCTCGGGCAGGCCGGGGATCTGGAAGAAGCCCATGTACCAGGATCGCAGCGGCTGCCGCCACGAGGCGCGCATGACCCTTGCTAGCACGGACGGGTGGGGCACGTTCATGATTACCAGCCCATCCAGTGACAGGCGCTTGTCGAGGGCGAAGGCCCAGGCGATCGCCGCGCCCCAGTCGTGGCCGATCAGTAGCCGTCGCCGCGCGCCCACCGCCTCGAACAGGGCGGCCACATCCTCCACCAGATGATCGATCGCGTAATCCGCCTTGCGCGGCAGCCGGCTCGACCCGCCATAGCCGCGCAGGTCGGGAGCGATCACGCGCCAGCCCAGATTCGCGAGCAAGGGTATCTGATGCCGCCAGGAGAATCGGCTTTCCGGGAATCCATGCAGCAGCAGGGCGACGTCCTCGCCCTCTCCAGCCTCATCGGCCAGGAAAGTCAGGCCGTTGGCCTCGACCCGCCTAGTGGTGATCTCAGCCATGGGTTCTCCTTGCCTTCCCTCGGGAAGGGGGTGTTTGTTCGGCTCCATTCAATCGCTTCGGAGCGCGGTATGCCAGAGACGAAGTCGGAATCCGTGTTGGTGCTGGGCGCGGGGATCGCCGGCCTGTTCACGGCCCTGGCCATGGCGCCCACCGGGCGGTCAATCACCCTGCTTGAACGCGACGCTCCGCCGCCGGAGGGCGGCGGCGGAGCGGTGTTCGACGGTTGGCGCCGGCGCGGCGCGACCCAGCTGCGCCACAGCCATGCATTTCTGGCGCGGCTGCGCAAGTTGATCGCCACCGAACATCCGGCCTTGCTAGCGGCCCTGCGCGAGGCCGGCGCGCGCGAGCTGGCGTTCGCCGACGGCCTGCCGCCCTCGGTGAAGGCCAAATACGTAGCTATCCCCGAGGACGACGAGATGGCGATCATCATCAGCCGGCGCACCACCTTGGAAATGGTCATCCGCCGCCATGTCGAGGCCTCGCCGAACGTGACGATCCGCTCGGGCGCCTTTGTCTCCGGACTGATCAGCGATCGCGATGCCGCCGGCGTGCTGACGGCGCGGGGCTTCCGGCTCCAGGATGGAGAGGCGGTCCGGGGCGATCTCGTGGTTGACGCCGGCGGTCGGGGTTCTCCGATGGCCGACTGGCTGGCGGAGGCCGGCGCGACGGTCCCGGAAACCGAGCAGGACTGCGAGATTCTCTATTACACCCGGTTCTATGAACTGCTCGCTGGCCAGGAAGAACCACCACGCGGGCTGCACGCGCCGAACGGGGACCTGGGCTATCTGAAGTTTGGGGTGTTTCCGGCCGACAACGGCACCTTCTCCTTGACCATGGCCGTTCCCGAGGTCGAGGGAGAGCTTCGCGTGGCCATCGTTCGCCCCGACGTATTCGACCGGATCTGCGCCAGCCTGCCGGGCGTGGCGCCCTGGACCGACCCCGCCCGCGCCCTGCCGGTCAGCAAGGTCTACGCCATGGGCGATCTGAAAAGCCGCTGGCGGGAAATGGCCCCCGAGGGGAAACCCGTCGCGTTGAATGTTTTCTGTGTCGGCGACAGCCTGGTGCGAACCAACCCCCTCTATGGCCGGGGCTGTTCCTTCGCGGCCATAGAGG
>JAYVYH010000135.1:0-8090 GCA_043784385.1 Caulobacteraceae bacterium
CCAGCGACCGCTTTCCTCGAGATCGACTGCGCGCATGTAGAGCAGCCGCCAGTTCGCGGACTCAGCCTTGGGTCCAATCAGCCCGTCGAGAACCTTGGCGGATTCGTCGAACCGCTCATCGGCGCGCAGCAGGTCCGCCAGCGTCACCAGCGCGTCCTGATCGTTGGGCTTTTGGTCCAGAGTTTCCCGGGCCAGGGTCAAGGCCGTGTCCTGATCCTTGGCGCTCTGATAGCTCCATGCCAATTTCGTGCGGGCGTCGATAAATTGGCTCGAGCCCACCCTGACCTTCAGATAGGCGACGCGAGCGCCGGCCTCGTCGTTGTTGGTCGAAAGAATATCGCCCACCAGCATCCAAGCTTCATCGCGAATTGGGTCGAGGCGCAGGGCCAGCCGCAGGTAGGCCAGGGCGATTTCCTCCTGCTTGTCGATCAGCAGGGCGGTGGCCGGAGCGATCAGGGCCTCGGCCGCCGATGTCTTCAACGCCTGCATCGCCGGAGCGGGGCCATGCATCTGGGCACGGGCGCGGGCGGCCTGGAGCTCGACATCGCCCTTTTTTGCAGCGATGGCGCTGTTGTAGATCCCGACCGCGTCGCCGGATCGGCCGCGTCGTTCGAGCATTTCGCCCAGGTTCAGGCTAGCGATGCCGCCAGGATCCCCCTTGGCGATCAAGGCCCGGAACGCCGTCTCGGCTTCGTCATAACGGCGGGCGCGTTCGAACAGTTTTCCCTGGTCCAGATTGGCGAAAAACTGGGCGATCGGCTCCGCCTTGATGACCGGCAGCACGATAGACCCTTCCACGTCGCCGGCGGCGGCGGCGGCGAACGGCGTCAGCAGGGCGGCGGCCGGTTCATTGGGGGCGCCGGAGTCCGGGCCGGTCAAGACAGTCCTGGCCAGCTTGGGGGCGCCCGACGCCATGGCTTCAACCCCGCGCACCAGGGCGCCCAAATGGCGGATGGATTTATCGACGTCCGGCCCGGAGGGCCCGTTCGCGGCCGCCTTGGCGATGTCGCCGGCCAATAGGGCGGCGGTGAAAGTGCGGGTAGCCAACAGACCTTGATCAGGTCCTGGGTCAAGACCGGCGGCCTTGCCGAAGTAGACCGCCGCGGAGGCGCTCTCTCCCTGATTGACCGCCGCCTGACCGGCCAGAAATTGGCCGTAAACGGTGGCGGAGCCAACGGGATCGATCTCCTCGGCGAGAACCGGCCCCGCCTTGAAACCGCCAGCGCGCGGTGTGGCGCAGGCCGCCAACAAGAGGAATCCGACACCGCTCAGCAGGATGAGGTATGCACGCATGAGCACGATCTTGGCGCGCAAATGGGCCTATCGCAAGGCGCTGTAAGCGGCGGGATCACATGTTGGGGTAATTCGGCCCGCCACCGCCCTCGGGTGTCGTCCAAGTGATGTTCTGGGATGGATCCTTGATATCGCAGGTCTTGCAGTGGACGCAGTTCTGGGCGTTGATCTGAAATTTAGGATTGGCCCCAGCCTCATCGTACAACACCTCATAGACGCCCGCCGGGCAATAGAGCCGGGCGGGCTCTCCGTATTTTACCAGGTTCACCTGAATCGGAATCGTCGGATCCCTCAGCTTCAGGTGCGCGGGCTGATCCTCCTCGTGATTGGTCGCGGACAGGAAGACGCTGGAGAGCTTGTCGAAGCTCAGGACGCCGTCCGGCTTCGGATACGCAATCGGCGAAAAGTCCTTGGCGAGGCCGGTGGAGGCGGCGTCGGTCTTGCCGTGCCCCAGAGTGCCCCAGGGCGACCAGCCGCCGGTGATCACATTCAGCCACATGTCCAGGGCGCCAAGGCCAACGCCGATCAGCGTGCCGAAGCGCGACCACAACGGTTTGACGTTGCGGACCAGTTTCAGTTCCAGGGCTACCCAAGATTGCTGGTAGGCGGCCTCGTATTCGACGAGTTCATCGCCGGCGCGGCCCGCGGTTATGGCGTCGAAAGCCTTTTCCGCGGCGATCATGCCGGTCTTCATGGCGTTGTGGCTGCCCTTGATGCGCGGCACGTTCACGAAGCCCGCCGAGCAACCGATCAGCACGCCGCCGGGGAAAGTCAGTTTCGGCACCGACTGGAAGCCGCCCTCGGTAATGGCCCGGGCGCCGTAGGCGACGCGGGTGCCGCCCTCAAGGATACGGCTGATAGACGGATGGTGCTTGAAGCGCTGAAATTCGTCGAACGGCGAAAGCCATGGGTTCTTGTAGTTAAGGTGCAGCACTAGGCCGATCGACACATAGCGGTCGCCGAAGTGGTAGAGAAACGTGCCGCCGCCGGTGTCATTGGTCAGCGGCCAGCCGAAGGTATGCTGCACGACGCCCGGCTCGAAGTTCTCGGCTTTGACCTGCCACAGCTCCTTGACGCCGATCCCGTATTTTTGCGGCTGCCTGCCGTCGTTAAGATCGAATTTAGCCTGAAGCTGCTTGGCGAGCGAGCCGCGCACGCCCTCGGCGATGAAGGTGTATTTGGCCCGCAATTCGAGCCCAGGCTGATAGTCGCCTTTCTCTTCACCGTCCTTGGCTATGCCGAACACCCCGGCCACCACGCCCGCGACGGCGCCGTCTTCGGTCCACACCAGTTCCGAGGCGGCCATGCCGGGATAGACCTCGACGCCCAGCGCCTCGGCCTGTTCGGCCAGCCAGCGGCAGACATTGCCCAGCGAGGCGACATAGTTGCCGTGGTTGTTCATGAACGGCGGCATCAAGGGGGCGAGGAAGCTGAAATCGAAGGCGTCCGTCGGGCCGAGCCACAGGAACTTGTCCTTGGTCACCGGTGTCTCCAGCGGCGCGCCCTTGGCTTTCCAGTCGGGGATCAGTTCGTTCAGGGCCTTGGGGTCGATGACCGCGCCGGACAGGATGTGGGCGCCCACTTCGGAGCCCTTCTCGAGCACGGCGACGGAAATCTCCGATCCGGCGGCCTCGGCCAGTTGTTTGAGGCGGATGGCGGCGGACAGTCCGGCCGGACCGGCCCCAACGATGACCACGTCATAGTCCATCGCCTCGCGTTCGACGCCTTCGCTCACGGCCAAGATCCCTTGCTCGATTTTCCTTAAGGTGCGCCTTAATCGAAGCCCCTGACCGGACGGTCAAGGAGAAACCACCGGCGGGGGGCGCCTCCCGCCGGGCTCGCGGCCGGTATAAGGTTAATTCCATGAGTGTGGACCGGCGCGCCATCGAGAGCCTTCTGTCGTTCTGGGCGTTGTCGGGCGTCGAGACCCTCTATGGTGAAACACCCGTCGACCGGACCGCGCAGGTCCCCTTGCGCCCGGCCACGCCACGTCCGGCAACGACAGCCGCGCCGATCAGACCGATGACTGCGAAGGCGCCGGTCATGGCGGCGATCGCCCCCAGCCAGCCGGATTTCGTCCCGCTGGCGCGCGCCATGGCCGCGGAGGCGGGCGATCTGGGCGCCCTGAAAGACACCATCGCCGCCTTCGAGGGTTGTCTTCTCAAGGCCGGGGCGCGTCAGGCGGTGTTCTCGCGCGGTCCGGCGGACGCTCCGCTGATGATCATTGGTGAAGCCCCCGGCGCCGACGAGGATGCCCAGGGCGCGCCGTTTGTCGGCCGAGCGGGACAATTGCTGGACCGGATGCTGGCCGCGGCGGGCCTGGGTGAGAAGGCTTTCATAAGCAACACCGTATTCTGGCGTCCACCCGGCAACCGCACCCCAACTGCGGCCGAACAGGCCGTCTGCGCGCCGTTCCTGGAACGGGCGATCGAACTGGTGAAGCCCAGGGCTCTGCTGTTGGTCGGCGGCGCGTCCGCGAAGGCGATGCTGAAGACCACCGAAGGCATATTGGCCCTGCGCGGCCGCTGGGTCGATTGGCATTCCGGGGACGGCGCGCTGACCATCCCCGCCCTGCCGACCCTGCACCCGGCCTTCCTACTGCGCCAACCGGCCGCCAAGCGCAAAAGCTGGGAGGACATGCTGGCGCTGACGGAAAGGTTGGAGCGGCCCTGCTAGCCAGGAAGGCGCCTGGCTCTAATCGCTCATTGCAGAAAGTGGATGTTGGACCAGAGCCCGGTCGAGAGTCATCAAACGCAAATCATCGATCACACACTGCGCCAGCAGAAGGCGATCGAACGGGTCGCGTCCAAGGAGGACAACCGTTCATCGATCACGGGAAGCAGCACGTTAGTGCCGAGGAGGAGCCTCACACGTCAGCCGGGAGCGCGCGCAATAGAAAATCCTCTGGCAGCGGTGCGTCGAAATCCTCGGCGATGAAGGGCGCGATCCGATCGAGGTCGTGCTCGCGCTTGAAACGCGACAAAGCATCGAACCTCGGGCCGGTCGGAGGTTTGTGCGGCGCCAGATCGAACACAGGGCGACCATTGCGCATGACGACGATAATCTCACCCTTCCCAACCCGACGGGCCAGTTGGGTAAGGTGGTTCTTGGCGTCTCGGATGGAAACGGAGACCATGCCAAGTGGTGGCCTCAAGTGGCCACAATCGTCAAACGGGATCCCAATATTCTTGTTTTGTTCCAACATCCACCCTACCCTCTCATCATGTCCGTTCCGTCGAAAACCGCGCGTGGCCGAGGGGCAGGGTCGAACGCCTCGGGACGTTTTGAGTCGCGCCAGACAGAGACCTTCGACGACGGCTGGAACGAGGGCGATGAAACGCCGACGCCGTTGCGCACCACAGTGACGGCCGAGAAGGCGCGGGTGATCATCACCCGCAACGACAGCCCGGACGTAGGGTTCGACCAGTCCATCAACCCCTATCGAGGCTGCGAGCACGGTTGTATCTACTGCTACGCGCGGCCCGCTCACGCCTATGTGGGCCTCTCCCCGGGCCTGGATTTCGAGAGTAAATTGTTCTTCAAACCCGAGGGCGCGCGGCTGCTCGAGCGCGAACTCGCCAAGCCGTCCTACAAGCCGAGCGTAATCCATATCGGCGGCAACACCGATCCCTATCAGCCACAGGAGCGGCTTCTGAGGGTCACCCGCCAGATCCTGGAGGTGATGGAGAAATTCCACCAACCGTTTTCCATCATCACTAAATCGGCCCTGATCGCGCGCGACATCGACATTCTTGGACCGATGGGCAAGGCGGGGCTGGTCCGGGCCGCTTTGTCGATCACCACCATCGACCGGTCCCTGGCGCGGGCAATGGAGCCCCGCGCCGCGACGCCCGAACGGCGGCTAGAGGCGGTGCGGCGGTTGAGCGAGGCGGGCGTACCGACCATCGTGATGTTCGCGCCTGTGATCCCGGGCCTGAACGACCATGAGCTCGAAGCGGTCCTCGAGCGATCGGCGACGGCGGGGGCGACCAGCGCCGGTTATGTGGCGCTACGCCTGCCTCGCGAGATCAAGGACCTGTTCGCCGAATGGCTGGCCGCCAAACGTCCCGACAGGGCCGAGCGGGTGATGAGCCTGGTGCGGCAGATGCGCGGCGGCAAGGACTATGACGCCGAGTGGGGCAAGCGGATGAAGGGCGAAGGCCCGATCGCCGAGATCATCGGCCAGAGGTTCAAATTCGCCAAACGGCGCTACGGCCTGGACAGGGTGCTCCCGCCACTGGACATCAGCCAGTTCCGGGTTCCGCCGAGGCCGGGAGATCAAATGGAACTGTTTGATTAGGGCTCAGCGGTCTTCTGATACAGAACCGCCTTGGTCAGGAACGCCTTATCCCGCTCGCGCTCCATCAGACCAGCGACACCGAACACAGCAGCCAGATCTGTCTCGCAATAGCTGCCGTAGTAAGGTTCGTGGAAATAGGCCGGAAAGGCCTCAAGCAGGCGGCCAAGGCGGGGCTCGTCTGCCGGCTGGACCGAATCGGCGAAGGCCAGGAGACCGTCGGGTTTGAGGACGCGGGCGATCTCGGCGGCCACGACCGGGCGAATGCGGGGCGGCAATTCGTGGAACAGATAGACACAGGTGACCGCGTCCAGGCTGGCGTCGGCAAAGGGCAGGCGTTCGGCGTTGGCCTGGATCAGAGCCTGGGCGCCCGAGCGTCGGCGCGCTTCTTCCAGATAGGGCAAGGAGAGATCGACACCCAACAACCGCGCGCGGGGGAAGGCGCGGTTCAGGTCGCGCAGAAAGGCGCCGGCCCCACAGGCCAGATCGACTACGGCCAGCCCGCGCTGATCCCGATCCCGCCAAGCATCGGCCAGCAAAGATAGGGCGCGGCGGCGCATGGCGCCGGCGGTTCCCGCGAACAGGGCCTCGACCTGGGTTTCGTAGCGTCGCGCGCTCTCGGCGGTGAACCAGCCGCCGGACTGATAGTGAAAGTTCTGGCGATAGTAGACCGGATAGGCTTCGCCCTCCGGCGCCTCGGCCCGCGCCTCGACGCCGCCGCCGCGACGGCGACGCGCCTCGACCTGACGGGCGTCGGCCAGAAAGTCCATCGCCTCGCGCCAAGCGGTGATCGGCCCCTCGGGGACATCATCCATCGCAGGATAGAGCCCTCGAGTCACGTCGGCGGCGTCTTTTTCAAAGGCCTCGGCCCAGGCGCGGCGGAGGAAACCCTCGGGCGCGGGCGGGGATGAGGGCTCGAAAGCTTCGGGCGCGGCACGACTGGGCCGGGTCAATGCGCGGGCGGCGGTCGCGGTCGCGCCCCACCAGAGCGCCTTGACGGCGGCGCGGGCCTGGGCGGTGGATCGATCGGCGGCGAAGGCGCCGCGCCCTGTCCGGGTTTCCGTCAATTGGTTCCTCGGGAAAATACGCCCACCAGTTCGATATGGGGTGACCAGAGGAACTGGTCCACCGGCAACACGCGATCCAGATTGAATCCCGCCTCGATGAGCGTCGCTGCGTCGCGTGCGAAGGTGGCCGGGTTACAGGATACGCCGATCACCCGGGCGGCCTTCGAACGCCCGATCTCGCCGCACTGCACCGCCGCGCCGGCCCGGGGCGGGTCGAACAGCACGACGTCGATGCCCTTCAGATCCTGGGCCAACAATGGCCGGCGATCCAAGTCTCTGGCCTGAGCCGATATGGTCTTCAGGCCGGGCGCGCTGGCAGTTGCGGAACTCAGGGCCGCCACCGCGCCGGGCGCGGCGTCGGCGGCCAGCACCGGCGCGACGCCGGCCAGGGGAAAGGTAAAGGCGCCGGCGCCGCAGTAGAGGTCAGCGATGCGTCTGGCGCCAGCCGCCGCTTCGACGGCGAAGGCGGTCATCGCAACCTCAGCCTGGGGGACGGCCTGAAGGAAGGCGCCGGGCGGCAGGTCGACAATCGCCTCGCCGAAACGAATACGGGCGGGGCGCGCCTCGTAGATCACTTCGGAAGCCATGGTGACGCGGGCCACGTCCGCCTCGGCGGCGGCGCGGGCGGCTCGCATCCGAGCGTCGGCCGACAGCCCTCCACTACGCCGCTCGACCCCGGTGACGTCTATATCAAGGCCGGTGAGCGTTATAGTGACATGCAGAGTGGGCGCCGACTTAGGGTGTTCAAGGAACGGCGCGGCGAGCGTCTTCAACGCTGGCAAAGCGGCGATCAGGCGCGGATCGGCGATCGTGCAACTGTCGATGGCCGCCAAGCGCCAGGATCGCCGAGCCTTGAAACCCAAAACCACCACCCTGCCCTCCCGCCTGGCATGAAGCGCGAGGCGTCGGCGCGACCCGGGCGGGGCGGCGAAGGGGGTGAGGATGTCTGTTTCGATCCGCGCCCGGCCAAGCGCGAGCCGGATCTGCTCGACCTTCCAGGCGAGGTAAGGCTCGGGCGCCCAATGCTGGAGCGCGCAGCCCCCGCAGTCGCCGAAATGTGGGCAAGGGGGCGTAATCCGATCAGCGCTGGACTCTATGATTTCCAGCACTTCGGCGCGTTCACCGCCGACTCGCACCAATACCCGTTCGCCCGGCAAGGTGAACGGCGCGAAATAGCGGCCGGAAATCCCGTCGCCCTGGGCGCCGATGGTTTCGATGACCAGTTCGACCGGATCGACTTCAGCCGTCTCTGGCCGCGCGCGCTGCGGCTTCACTTGGTGGACTCGACGTTGCCCTTGGGGGTTTTCGAACCACCGAGTCCCAGGACTGGCCGAAGCTGGAGCTTGAGCAGGAAAATCGCGGCCGGCGCCAAAACAGCGATGCCGATCTGCGCGGGCAATATCGCCAGGTTTTCGACCGACAGCCGAACCGCC
>JAYVYH010000136.1:0-55613 GCA_043784385.1 Caulobacteraceae bacterium
ACTGAACCGGACCCGCGTACTTTCATGATTTGTAGTTTTCGCACGACGGAATTTCTTTCCACCTTCTGCGAAAGCCAAAACAGGCCATCGGCGATGGTGAACAGCGGGTTCCCGCGGGTTTCCTCCTCGCCAAATTCGCCCACCAGAAATGTCGTGGCTTCCCAACTGGTCAGAAACTGGGTGAGCTGCTGAATGAACGACTGCATCTCCATTTCACCAGCAGCGGTCTGCGTCTTCCGCATCACGGTGCGAAAAGAGTCCACCACCACGACGCCCGGACCGATTGCCGAGACCTGCTGGATAATTTCAGCAAGGACCGCGTCCAAATCCTGATGCAGCACTAGGTCGCTCAGATTTATGAAGCGGACCGCCTTGCCCAACTTGGATCCATCGAAGAAGGAAAACTGTTGCTGGTAGCGCAACATTTTTATCGCGGGCTCACCGAGGACGGTGAAAAAGAGGGCGGGCCTTTCCTCTGTCGCATTGGCGAAAAGGATCTGGTGCGCCATTGTGGTCTTGCCGGAACCGGGCATGCCGGCGATGACGTTGAACGAAAATTCTGGGATGCCGCCGCCCAGGATGTCATCGAGGCCGCGAACGCCGGTCGGTAGTTTGCGGATCGAGACCTTCGCCCTTTGGCTTGCGGCATTGTTGGCCAGTTTGCGGTTAGCTGCGGCACTAGGTTTTTTTGCCATTTCAATCTTTCTGGCCCGATTTCAAGTCATTGATGTCGCACAACAACCGAAATGTTAAATCTTCACCAATAAAAGTCACTAAAAGTCTAAGTAATTGTGCAAGCAAAACGATCCCGCCATTAGCAATTTCTTCCGGGTTCGCTTGGACTTCTAGTTCGTTTAGACCTTCGAAAGACCCGTCCTTGCTGAATCGCAGATTGTGTAGCCAAGCAACTTCAGCGCTGGCCAGCACAAGGGCGCGCGAAATCAGCGCACGAAAGCCAGCTGCGCCCATGAGCGCGCCAAAATGCGGACCCAATGTCCCTATGGCGACAAAAGCCGATGTGGAGGTTGATTTGGATGACGCATTCCGGCTCATCTCATAAGCGATGAGACGCTGGGCGTGGGCCCGCAGCTTCGGTGCAATTCGGTTCATTTAGAAACGCGCTTGAACGCGGCGCTCTTCGGACAAACTTGCGTGCCATCCACGAGGTCGGGGCATTGAGTGTCCAGCTGACTTCGTTGCCGCAGAGCGGTTGATCCAGAGCGAACCATTTCTGACGGTACACCAACATCAGGGCGCGAGCTACCAATCAATGGCGCTGTCTGAGGCAAACGGCGGGCTTCAGTCCGTCAGTGAATCCCGTTTATGAGTTCGTGGCCTATGGTGTTTGGCGGTTGAGCCGTATCGCCGGGATCGAGCGCCCACCGTCCGCTTGGGCAGACTTCCCGTTGAGGGGAAGACAGCGCCATCAATGGCGTCAACAAAGCTTCTACTGGCCTCCTGGGGGATTGGACCGTGAAGCGGCGCAAAGAGCGCCTATCGGGTCAACCCAGCCGGCTATCGCTGTAATTCAATGACCTGTTCGCCGCGCTCGACGCGTTTGGCCTCGTCCCATAGCGCATCCATTTCGGCGAGGCTGGAGCGCTCGGGCGATGACCCCTTCGCCGCCAGTGCTCGCTCTACATAGCCGAAGCGGCGGGTGAACTTGGCGTTGGTCTCGCGCAGGGCGTCTTCCGGATCGACGTCGAGTTCGCGGGCGATATTGGCGCAGACGAACAGCACGTCACCCAGTTCCTGGCGCGCCTTGTCGACATCCCCGGCCGCCACCTCCGCCTCAAGTTCCGCCACTTCCTCGCGGAGTTTCTCCAGCACCCCGTGGATCGACGGCCAGGCGAACCCTGCTCGGGCCGCGCGCCTGGAAAGTTTCGTGGCGCGGGTCAGGGCGGGGAGGGCGATGGCGACGTCATCCAGCAGGCCCGCCGGGGCCACGCCCTTGCCGGCGCGTTCGAGCGCCTTGATTTCCTCCCACGCTTCGGTCTGCTGCGCGGCGGTGCGGACCTTGGCGTCACCGAACACATGCGGATGTCGTCGGACCATCTTGCTGGCGATTCCCCGGGCCACGTCGTCGAAATCGAAAGCGCCGGCCTCCTTGGCCATCTGGGCGTGAAACACCACCTGCAGCAGCAGATCCCCCAGTTCCTCGGCTAGGTCGGTCATCGAGCCGCGCTGGATGGCGTCGGCCACCTCATAGGCTTCCTCGACCGTGTAGGGCGCTATCGTCACGAAACTCTGTTCCAGGTCCCAGGCGCATCCGCCCGCCGGGTCGCGCAATCGGGCCATGATGCGTAGCAGAGCGGCGATCGGAGCGTCGTTGGTTTCCGCCTGGATATCCATCACTTGGGAACCATCGCCGTCTCGCTGTCGGCGGCGGCCGCCTCGGCCCGGTCACGCGCGCCCAGCAACCGCCAGCCGTTCGGATCGAGGATCTCCAATGGCGAGAAGCGGGACTTGTAGTCCATTTTGACGCTGCCACGCACCCAATAGCCCAGATACAGATAGGGCAGCCCCAAATTGCCGGCCTGGATCGCGTGATCGAGAATCATGAAAGATCCGGGGCTGTCCCGCGAAAGACTTGGATCGAAGAAACTGTAGACCAGCGACAGCCCATCGGAGAGCCGGTCTACCAGGGTGCAGGCCATAAGCGTCCCTGGTCCGCCGTCGTCCGGCCGGGTGCGATATTCGACCATGTGGGTCCGCACCGAGGTGTCTTCGACCATGGCGACGAAATCCGGCCAGGCCATTTCGGCCATGCCGCCGCCCGCGTGCCGGGAGGTCAGATAACGGCGCAGAAGATCGAACTGCTCCCTGGTCGCCTCGGCCTCCACCAGATGGCGAACCAGGCCCCGGTTGCGCGCCAGCACCCGGCGTTCCGACCGGGAGAACACATAGTCGGCGATCGGCAGGCGCGCGGAGACACAGGCCGAACAGCTCTCGCAGGCCGGGCGATAGGCGATGTTCTGGGACCGCCTGAAACCGCTCTTAGTCAGGGAATCGTGGACCAGCGGACCTTCGAGCATCGGCAGATGCGCGAACACCTTGCGCTCCTCGCGCCCCGGCAGGTAGGGGCACGGGGACGGCGCCGTCAGGAAGAACCGTAGCTGGCGGGTCGGTATATGCTGGGTCACCTAAAGCCATCGTTGTGTGCTGCCAAATCACGTGGCCAGTGAGGGCGATTAGCGGTCATGGCGGGGCTCGGCGCAAGATGGCCGGGCGGTGAATTTCGGGATTGTCGGTTTAAGGAGCATGGCGATGAGGGTTGGGTTTGTGGGTATCGGGGTGATGGGGGCGCCCATGGCGGGGCATCTGGCCGCCGCCGGCCACGAAGTGGTGGTTTTCAACCGTTCCAAGGCTAAGGCGGAGGCCTGGGCGGCCTCCAATGCCGGTCGGGCCGTGGCGACGGTGGGCGAATCGGCCGCGGGTCGGGACCTACTGATTCTCTGTGTCGGCAATGACGACGACGTGCGCGGCGTGATCGCCGAGGCTCTGACCACCCTTCCGGCCGGCGCGATCATCGTCGATCACACCACCACCTCGGCCAAGGTCGCCGTACAAATGGCCGGTCTGGCCGCCGCCGCCGGCTCCGCTTTCCTCGACGCGCCGGTCTCGGGCGGTGAGGCCGGCGCCAAGGCCGGCAAGCTGTCGATCATGGTCGGCGGCGACGCTGGCGCCGTGGCGCGCGCCTCGGCGGTGATCGGCGCCTACGCCAAGGCGATCAAGCACATGGGCGGTTCCGGGACAGGACAGCTGACCAAGATGGTCAACCAGATCTGCATCGCCGGCGTCGTCCAGGGCCTGGCCGAAGCGGTCGCTTTCGCCGGCAAGGCCGGCCTCGACCCGACCCTGGTCTATGAAGCGGTGTCCCAGGGCGCCGCCCAGTCCTGGCAGATGGACAACCGCTGGGCGACTATGGCCAAGGGCGAATTCGAATTCGGTTTTGCCGTCGACTGGATGCGCAAGGACCTGGGCTTGGTGCTCGACGAAGCCCGCGCCAACGGCGCCCGCGTCGAAGTCACCGCCCTGGTCGACCAGTTCTACGCCGAGGTCCAGGCCATGGGCGGGCGGCGGTGGGACACCTCGAGCCTGGCGGCGCGGTTGAGCAAGTAGCTATCTCTCTGGACCGCGAATGTCCCCGTCCGCTGTTGTTTGCGGCGGACGAGGACGTCCTCTATTGAGATGTGGCTCGGAGGATTGCACATTGGGCAAGATGGAAACCGACCTCGCCAAACTGGAAACGGCTCACGCGTTCATGCTGGAAGATGAGGATTTCGAGGACGACGGCGCGGAAGCCAAACGCCATTTGGCCGCCGGCCGGGCAATCTACTACACCGAGCCCAACACGCCGAAGGGACTCGTTGTCCGTGAGAGGCCCGATGGACGGAAAGATTTGATCCAAGTGGACCCTGACGGGGCTTATCGCGTCGTCGGGCCGGCCTGACATCGATCGCATCAAGTTGGTCGCCCAGATTGCGGGTGATCGCCGGTCCCAATGGCGCCGGGAAGTCTTCCCTTGTGGGCGCGAGGCTGGCTCGCTTCATGCCGATCGTAAACCCGGACGATATCGCGCGTGAGATTGGGGGGACAGTCGGCCAATAGGCGCGGGCCGGCCGCCAAGCCCTTGGCGACAGACAGCGCTTGCTGCGTGCTGGGCACAGTTTCGGGATCGAGACGACGCTCAGTGGAGCGGGAGCCATCCGCTTCATGGCCGCCGGAAGGGCGGCCGGCTTCCGGCCGATGTTCATCTATATGGGTCTGGAGAGTTCTGGGCTTTCGCGCATGCGGGTTGTCGAGCGTGTCGAGAACGGCGGGCATCATGTGCCAGGCGTCGATATCATTCGCCGCTATCCCGCCAGCCTGGCCAATCTCGCGGTCGCCTTGGGCTTGGCCGAACGATCCTGGATGCTGGACAATAGCGCGTCCAGGCGACGTCTCCTCCTGATCTGGTATCAGGGGCGCAACCGATACCTGTCTACTGACCTGCCCGACTGGGCGGTCGAGGCGATACCAGAGCATCTCAGGGCGTTCGGATAGCGCTCAAAGGTGTTGAGCGTCGCCCACGACACCTAACCCGTGGCGCCCGCCCCATACCGTTGCAACACGAACTCCCACACTGCCCCGACCTTGGTGTTCCAAACATCTTCCGGGTAGGGGGCTTCGGGGAGTTCGTTCAGTTTCACTCGGATTTCTGATTGCACCTGTGCGCGGGTCTGCTGGCCCGATGTCCAATCCACAGCGTCGAGCAACTCGTGCAGCCGTCCCAGAAGCTCGCGCGCCACCTGCTTGACCCCGCCCTCCTGGGCCTTCGTCAGTTTGGGTTCGGGGCGGGTCAGCAGATCGAAGATCGCCAGCTCTTCCTTGTTCAGTCCCTCGCGCGCCGCGCGCTTGTCCTCGTCGTCCAGGGTGGCGATGAACTATTTCAGGCGTTCGAAGAAGGTCTCCGCGTCGATCGAACCCGCGTTGTAGGCCGCGACCATCTCTTCCAGCTTTTCCACCAGATCGAGCCGGGTCGGATTGGCGTCGGCCATGAACCTGGCCTGGGTCTCGGCCACGCCGCGAAGCGTTTCGGCCGCGACCTTGTGCTTGCCGGCGAACAGGGTGGCGAGCTTTTCGAAATCGATGCCGGACAGGTCCACGCGCCCCTCCGGCCGGTCGCCCTCGACAATCGGCGTGAGAATCGCGACGCCCTCGATCTTCTCATCCAGCAGCGCGGATATCTTGGCGGAGATCTCCGAGATGTCGGCCGGTCCCAGCTTCGCCCGCACCGCCTCGGCCAGCACGTGCGTAACCGCCACCGGTTTGAGAAACGGCGCGGCGCGTTCGTCGGGCGGCACGGCCTTGTAGGCCCTGACCACCGCGCCGGTCAGGCGCAGGAACTCCCGTCGCCGCTCGTCAGGGGCGATCAGCGCCTCGACCGCCCCGCCAATCAGCGCCAGCCGGCCAAACCCGGAAGCCTCGGCGATCGCCTTCGGGTCGACCTCGGCGCTCCTCAAAAATGCATCCGAAACGCGCAAGGCTTCGGCCAGCACCTCGACCAGCGCGCCCTTGTCCTTGATCGGGCTGTCGCCGCCGCCGCCGGTTTCGCCGCCGCTTCCCGCCCCGCCGGCGTAGATCGCCAGCGCCTTCTGCAGATTGTTGAACACCCCGATGTAGTCGACGATCACTCCTGCGGTCTTGCCCGGCGCGCGGCGGTTGGCCCGCGCGATGGTCTGCATCAGGGTGTGGTTCTTCATCGGCTTGTCGAGATAGACAGTGCCGATGGTCGGCACGTCGAAGCCGGTGATCCACATCGCGCACACGAACACCAGGCGGAATGGATCGTCGGGGTCCTTGAACTTGGCTTCCAGATCCCCGGACTGCATCCGCATCCGGTGCGGTTTGATATCGAGATCGATCTCGGCCAGGTCCGTGATCTCGTTCTGCGATTGGCTGACTACCACCGCCATGTCGAGCGATCGCATCCACTCCAGCCGCTCGAGCAGCGCCGCGCCTTCGGCCTCGCCGGCCGTCTTCAGCGCCTCGGCGTCGGCGACAATCAGGCGCTGGAACGCACGCCTGACCTTTTCGTGCATCCGCGCCGCGAAATGCCGCGCCAGATCCTCGGCGATCTTGTCCAGCCGGTCGTCACGGGTGATCAGTTGATACTGGCTGGCGAATTGCCGCTTGAGCCTCGCCTCCTGAGCCTCGTCCAGCGAGGCTTCGTCCAGCAAAGTGTAAAGCTCGTCGCGCAGTTCGTCGCCGCTCAGCTGAAGCTCAGGCTTGCGTGGCTCATAGTAGAGCGGCACCGTGGCCCCGTCGCTGACCGACTGGGCGAAGTCGTAGATCGACACATAGTCGCCGAACACCTCGCGGGTGCGGCTCTCCTGGCCTTTGATCAACGGCGTGCCGGTGAAGCCGATGGACGCCGCGTTGGGCAGGGCGGCGCGCATATTGGCCGCCAGCTGGTGATATTGGCTGCGGTGCGCCTCGTCGGTGATCACGATGATGTCCGACCGTTCGGACAGCACCGGCATGGCCTCCCGGTCGGCGGTTGAGAACTTGTGGATCAGGGTGAACACATACCGCTCGTTGCCGGCCAGCAGCTCGCGCAGATGCGCGCGGCTGTCGGCCCGAGCCTAGTTCACGCCCTTGGTCAGGGCGCCGACGGCGGCGAAGGTCGCTGCGATCTGATCGTCCAGCTCGGTCCGGTCGGTGACGATCACGAAGCTGAAGTTGCCGCCCTTTCGGCGCAGCACCTTCTCGGCGAACATCGCCATGGACAGGCTCTTGCCCGAACCCTGGGTGTGCCAGAACACCCCCAGCCGACCGCGATTGTCGGTGATGTGGTCCACCGCCTCGATGGCGCGATTGACCCCCAGCACCTGGTGATACTTGGCCACCACCTTGCGCAGCCCGCCGCGCGCCTCCTCGAACAGCAGGAAGTTCTCGATCAGATCGAGGAACCTGTGGACCTCGCGATTGGCGGCGATCGGCAGCATCGCCGACCGATCGCGAGTCAGCTCGATCTCGGCGAGGTTCAAGGCCTCGGGCGGGTGCAGCGGGTTGAGCGACTTCAAGGCCGCGTACAGGCGAGCGGGCAGGTGGGTCTGTTTGAAGCTGGTCCGTCCCGTCGGGTTGGCGGGGCCGGGCGTTTCCTTCATCAGATTGAGGTGCGCCCAACCCAACTCGCCGAGCAGGGCCAGGGCGGGCTTCTCGACGCCGCCATCCTCGGACGCGATGTGACCGGTCAGGGATGGCGCCATGTTCAGGCCGGCTGATCCCAGGGGTTGATCACCTCGACGCCACAGCCTTCGAAGTCGCTGACATTGCGCGTGGCGATCGGCGCCCCGCGCGACAGGGCGACGGCGGCGATCTGGGCGTCCGCGGTAGAAATCGGTCGACCCGCGCGACGACGGCCGGAGGAGACGGTCGCGTAGGCAATCGCGGCGCGACTGTCGAAGGGCAGGATGCGGCCCGCGAAGTCCTCGCCCAATATGCCTTCGATCACCGCAGCCAGCGCGTCACGCCGCCGCCCATCCGGCAGCATCGCCACGCCGAACCGCAGTTCGGCTTCCGTCACCGCACAGAGGAAGACGTCCGGCTCGGGTTGTCTTGCCAACCAACGCCCCACCGCCGGGTCCGGGGTGAGCTTGATCATCTCGGAAACGACATTGGTGTCCAGCAGGACCATCAGTCGAAAGTCGGTGGATCGCGCATGGGCTCGCGAGGTGGAAGCTCGAGCTCGAAGCCGCCGTTCTCGGCGAGCCGGGCGCGGATCGCGTCATAGAGGTTTCCGGGCTCAACCGGTTCCGCACCCAGCGCGGCGCGCAGAATCATGCGCGCTTCCTCTTCCATGGAGCGGCCATGCACCGCCGCCTGGACGCGCAGGCGGGCCTTCAGGGGATCATCGAGTTTGCGAATGGTGAGACTAGCCATCCGGACAATCTACACTGCATTGACCGCAATGTATGCATTGATTGCGGACACGCGCTTGAGGCCGCTGCTTCCAGTTTGCGGGCCGCGGCAAGGCGGGAATTCGCGCCGCTCACCATCCCGCACTGGCCGTGTATCAACCCTGTCATCCTGCCGAACCGACCCATGGCAGGTGCGGATTGCATTAAAACACGAAGGCTCTTGAACGTGGTGGTTACTCGACCAAACCACTGTTGTCGTTACAAAGGATAGGCGCGGCTGTTGCGTCGCAGTAACGATCGTGCGTTCTTCGGCCAAGAGTATGGGAGGAGATTGTCGAGCACTCAAGGCCCCAAAACAGTCCGCAATCGGGTCGCATCGCACTCTAAAACCCTTGTTGTAGTTTTAACTTCAACACGAGGAAAAATTTGATGAAAAAGGCAACGGCAACCATCGCGCTCCTAGCCTGAGGGTTGGCGCTAGCCGCCCCCGCATGGGCGCAGGAGTACCGGCAAGTAGGCCCGCCGCAAAGCTACGGACGGTTTCAACCGTCCTATACACCTAATTTTGGTATGTCGCAGACAACCCCGCAAACGGGCTACGGGTACCGCGCATTCAACCCGTATGCGCAAACAGCCGTACGGGGCGCCATGGTGGCAGGCGGTCGAGCAGCCTTCGATGCCATGGGCTATGGCCGAGCACGCGCCGTAATGCGTCTGGTTCGTCCCTCACCCTACGGCGCTGCGGCAATGATGTTGATGGCTCCAAACACGGCATATGCGCCCGCACCAGGTGATCCCATCACGCGGCGCCCTCCTCGCTACTAGTCGAGGGGCGGCGCGTCGCGGATGGGCTCGCGTGGAGGAAGCTCCAGTTGGACGCCCCCCAAGGGGCGCGAACCGGGCTCGGATCGCGTCGTACAATTTGCCTGGGCGGGGCGGTTAGCGATTCAGGGCGGCACGCAACCGCGCGGACAGGTGGGTCTGTCTGAAGCTGGTCCGGCCGGTCGTATTGGCCGGGCCGAGCGCTTCCGCCATCAGATTGAGATGCGCCAGCCCAATTCACCCAGCAGGGCCAGGGCGGGCTTCTCGACGCCGCCATCCTCCGACGCGATGTGACCGGTCAGGGATGGCGCCATGCTCATTCCCTCCCGACCACCGTCAACCGTCGCGCCCGACGATGGCCGAGGATCGAGGCGGTCACGGCATCGAACAGTTCGACCGGCAGGAAGCCGAATGCGAACTGGTCGCGCCGATCGCGCGAGACCGGGCGGAGGTCGAATCCCGGCCAGATGAACCGGTTGAGTTCCCCGGTGATGATCCACGATCGCGCCGCGTCGAGACCGAGGCGACGTTTGACGCTTGTGGGGACTTCGACGCCACCACCGGCCGCCGGCTGGGTGTGGGTCATCGGCGCGACATAGACCAAGGTGTCACCATCCTCGTCGGTGGTCGCCACCACGATCGCGCACGGCCGATCCTTGCGTCCTTCTATGTGGCCGGCGCGCCGCTGGTCGCGCCACAGATAGGCGTAGGAGATGACCAGGCCTGGCGCCGGCGTGGGAACCGCCACGGTGTCAGTCGTCGTCGTCCAGGCTGTAGCGGTGCTCGGGCGGTATCCGGGCGGCGGCGATCAGCGCCGCCTCTTCGTCGGAGAGATCCGCCGCGGCGATGGCGTCCCGACGACCTTGTTTGAGCGCGTGAAAAGTTTCGGCCGAGACGATGTAGACCGTTTCCCGGCCATATTTCGTCACCCGCACCGGCTCGCTGAGCGCGCGGTCATGAAAGGCGCCGAACGCCTTCTGAACTTCGGATGATGGGGCGGTGATCGACATGGCGTGAGCTTTCCCTGACTTACGGATGTTACGCAACATTTTCGGGTTGCGCAATCCGCCCCTGATCATCACTCGAATGTCGGCGGCTCGCGGACAGGCTCGCGTGGCAAAGGCTCAAGATCGACCCCGCCATAGGGCGCGAAACGCGCCTGGATCGCCTCGGCCAGGTTTCCGGGCTCGACCGGCTCCGTACTGAGCGCAGAGCGCAGAATTATACGCGCTTCCTCCTCCATGGAGCGTCCATGCACCGCCGCCCGGACACGCAGGCGGGCCTTCAGGGGATCGTCGAGTTTGCGGATGGTGAGGCTGGCCATGGGGACAATCTACACCGCATTGACCGCGATGAATGCATTGATCGCGGTCACAGGCTTCAGGCCGCCGCCTCCAGTTCGCGGTTCGAGGCGCTGACCGAGAGCTCGCCGGAAATCAGCCGGGGGGCGATCAGGGCCAGGACCGGCTGGGCCTACTGGTCCGGCCGAAGGGCGGTGTTGGTCCATAATTGGTTGGCGGTCTGGAACAGCCGGCGCGACAGGTCCTGAAGATCGACGCCGCCCGACTTCGCCGCTGGCGGCGGTGCGGTGGCGGCCCGTGTTTGTGGCGCTGGCTTTGCCCGAGCGATGGAGGGTGAGGGAATAAGGCCCGCGACCGGCGGCGGCGAGGCTGGGCCATCCAGCCGCCATCCACGCCCGGAACTCGCCAGCAGCCGTTTCCCAACTCTCCTTCGGCCCTGAACCCCTTGTGGGATCGAGAGGCGGCGGAGATTTAGGTGTCCACCATTTGCAGATTGACAATTGCCACACAAAGTCGCATATTGCAATTATTGGTCCAAGCTCTATCTCACGCCTCCCCGAGACTCGCTGCCATGCCCACCCTCGAAAACCCCCGTTATGATGCCTTCGCTCAGGCCCGCGCCAAGGGCTCGCTGCTGGTCAAAGCCTATGAGAGCGCCGGGTTCGCGCGCTACAGGGGCCATCCCGGCCGCCTTGCCCAGAAGGATGAGGCGACCAACGAGCGGAGACAACTAGACAAGGTTTTCAATGACTTGTCGAAGAAATTCGCGCCAGAAACGTTGCCGGAAAGGGCTATGGAGCGCCCTTCACCGCTCCTTGAGGCGCCCGCCGCCGCCCCGTCAGCGCCCCGCAAACGCCCCGGAGTCGCCCCGCGCGCTACCCACGGCCTCCTCGCCAGCGCCGAGATCTCTCCCATAGCGCTCCCCCGCCCCCTCCCACGCCATCACCGCGATTTCCGCCGTTCGGTGCTGTCGCCCCGCGCCCCGTGCAAAGCGGGCGCTAATCAGCGTGGTCACCGCCCATCAGCCCCCCAGCTTCCGCGCCGCCAGCGGCGCGAAATAGGTGATCACGCCCGCGCAGCCGGCGCGCTTGAAGGCCATCAGGCTCTCCATCATCGCCCGGTCGTGGTCGATCCAGCCGTTGGCGCCGGCGGCGGCGATCATCGCGTATTCGCCGCTGACCTGGAACGCGAAGGTCGGCACGGCGAAGGTCTCGGCCACGCGCTGGACGATGTCGAGATAGGGCAGGCCGGGCTTTACCATCACCATGTCGGCGCCCTCGGCCAGGTCCAGCGCCACCTCGCGCATCGCCTCGTCGGTGTTGCCGGGGTCCATCTGGTAGGTGGCCTTGTCGGCCGGGTGGTCGGGCACCGCCGAACCCAGCTTGGCCGAGCCGATCGCCTCGCGATACGGGCCGTAGAACGCCGAGGCGTATTTAGCCGCGTAGGACATGATCATGGTGTCGCACAGGCCCGCGGCCTCCAGCGCCGAGCGCAGGGCGCCCACACGGCCGTCCATCATGTCGGACGGCGCCAGGATGTCGCAACCGGCCTGGGCCTGCATCAGCCCCTGTTCGACCAGCCGCTCGATGGTCACCTCGTTGAGGATCTTGCCGTTCTCGATCACCCCGTCGTGGCCGTGGTCGGTGAACGGGTCCAGCGCCACGTCGCACATGACGCCCACCTCCGGCGCGGCGTCCTTCATCGCCTTCACCGCCCGGGCGATCACCCCGTCCGGGTCGGCCGCCATGCCGCCGACCGCGTCCTTCCGAGAGCCATCGATCTGGGGGAAGATGGCGATGGCCGGAATGCCCAGCGCCCTGGCTTCGACCGCCGCCTTGGCCGCCTCCTTGACCGACAGCCGATCGATCCCCGGCATGGCCGCCACCGGCACGCGGCCTTCGCCCTCATGCACCACCATCGACCAGATCAGGTCGTTGGGCGTCAGCACGTTTTCGCGCACCAGTCGGCGTGACCAGTCGGCTTGGCGCAGACGGCGCATGCGCAGGGCGGGGTAGGGGGCGAGAGAGGCTGAACGCATGAATATCCCGAGTGGTAGGCGCGGAGTCGCGGCGCGGGTGGCGCCGTCGCCCAGAATAAGAAGCGATCGCCAGTTTCGCAAACCCGCGCGCCGGGGCGCATTGCGGGACACGGCGGGAGCCGCTAGCCTCGGCCGATCCGGTGAATGGGCCGGACGGCTGGGTGCAGGGATAGCCGAATGGTGGGTGCTACACGTGTCGGTCTGGGTCTGGGGCGAATGTTCCAGCGAAAGTCGGTTTTACAGATCCAGTCCGACCTTGAGCATGGCGAACTGAAGCGAACCCTGGGCGCCTTGAACCTTGTGCTGCTGGGTATCGGCTGCATCATCGGCACCGGCATCTTCGTCCTGACCGGCCTGGCGGCCGCGCAATATTCCGGCCCGGCGATCACCGTCTCGTTCGTGATCACCGGCACGCTCTGCGCGTTCGTGGCTCTCTGCTACGCCGAACTGGCCTCGGCCCTACCGGTGTCGGGATCGGCTTACTCCTACTCTTACGCCTCGATGGGCGAGCTGGCGGCCTGGGTGATGGGCATATTGCTAGTGCTCGAATACGGCCTGTCGGCGTCCACGGTCGCGGTTGGGTGGTCGGGCTATTTCGTCAGCCTTCTGCAGGACTTCGGCATCAACATTCCTCCCGCCCTGACGGCAGCGCCCGGCGTCGAGGTCAAGGACGCGGCCGGCCATGTCATCGGCATGGGCATGATGAACCTGCCGGCGGTTTTGATCATCGCGGCGGTCACCTGCCTGCTGATCATCGGGGTGTCCGAATCGGCGACGGTTAACAACGTCATCGTGGCCATCAAACTGACTGTCGTGGTGGCCTTCATCGCCATCGGTTCAAGATTCGTCGACCCGGCCAACTGGCACCCGCTGGTTCCCGCGGAAATCCCCGCGCCGCCACAGGGCACACCCACCGATCTGCCTCACCAGATTCTTCGCGCCCTGGGCGACGTGTTCATGGGAACCCAGCATTCGAAATACGGGGTCGGAGGGGTGATTACCGGCGCGGCCCGGATCTTCTTCGCCTACCTCGGCTTCGAGGCGGTATCGACCGCCGGCGCCGAGGCCAAGAACCCGGCCAAGGACATGCCTTTGGGTATTATCGGCGCCCTGGTGGTGTGCACGGCGCTCTACATCGCCACCTCGGCGGTGCTGGTCGGCATCGTGCCCTACGCCCAGTTGGACACGCCGGCCCCGATCGCCCTGGCGGTCAATCGGATGGGCATGCCCTGGTTCGCCTTTCTGGTGAAGGTCGGGGCGATCGCCGGCCTGACCAGCGTCATGCTGGTTTTGCTCTATGGCCAGACCCGCATCTTCTACACCATGGCCCGCGACGGCCTGATCCCCTCGGTGATGGCGGTGGTGCATAAGAAGTTCAAAACACCATGGATCAACACCATCGTCGTGGGGATCATCGCCTGTTCGGCCGCCGGCTTCCGCAGCCTGGACGATCTGGCCGATCTCTCGAACGTCGGCTCTCTGGCCGCCTTCGCCCTGGTCTGTATTACCGTGATTTTTCTACGCTTCAGCAGCCCCAATCTGGTCCGGCCGTTCCGCGTGCCACTTTATCCGGCGGTGCCGATCCTGGGCGCGGTGATGTGCCTGTTCCTGCTCAAGTCGATCCTCAACAAGCCACAGACGGGACCGTTCTTCCTGGCCTATGTGGGCATCGGGTTCGTGCTGTATTTCGTCTACGGCATCTGGAACTCGAAGCTCAGTAAGGGGGTCGTTGTGACCGGCCACGAGGCTTCACCGATGGAATACCCCCACGGCGAATAGGGCGACAGAACTGCTCCCGATCCACGACGCGCTGCCCAGATTGACGGCAGCGCTTAGAGCCGGAAACCGCGCCGTCCTCGTCGCCCCGCCCGGCGCCGGCAAGACCACCGGGGTTCCCCTGGCCCTGCTGGATGAACCCTGGGCGGCGGCGGCGGGCAAACTGATCATGCTCGAACCTCGCCGGCTGGCCGCCCGCGCCGCAGCCGCCCGCATGGCCGCCACTCTGGGGGAGGCGGTGGGCGAAACCATCGGCTACCGCGTTCGCCTCGACACCCGCGTCTCGGCCCGCACCCGCATCGAAGTGGTCACCGAGGGTGTGTTCACCCGCATGATTCTCGACGATCCTGGTCTGGAAGGCGTGGCTGGGGTGCTGTTCGACGAATTCCACGAACGCAGCCTCGATGCTGACCTCGGCCTCGCCTTCGCCTTCGACAGTCAGAGCGTGCTGCGGGAAGACCTGCGCCTGCTGGTGATGTCCGCAACCCTCGACGGCGCCGGGGTGGCGGCTCTGCTTGGCAATGCGCCGGTCGTCGAGAGCCTGGGCCGGATGCACCCTGTGGTCACCCGCTACCTGGGCAAGGATTCCCGCGCGCCGATCGAGGAGCAGGTGGCGCGGGCGGTCAGACAGGCCCTGGAGCGCGAGACCGGCGGCATATTGGTTTTCCTGCCGGGCCAGGGCGAGATCCACCGCGTGGCCCGGCGGCTGGCCGAGGGCCTGAACGATGAGGGCGTCGACATTGCCCCTCTGTATGGCGCGATGGACGTGGCCGATCAGGACCGGGCCATCGCCCCATCGGCGCCGGCGGGCCGGAAGGTCGTGCTGGCGACGTCGATCGCCCAGACCAGCCTGACCCTGGAAGGTGTTCGCATAGTGATCGACAGCGGCCTTAGCCGCGTTCCTCGCTGGGACCCGGCGGGAGGAATTACCCGACTGGTAACCGTTCGGGCCTCGCGAGCGGCGGCCGACCAGAGGCGAGGGCGGGCCGGACGCACCGAGCCGGGCGTCTGCTGGCGGCTCTGGGACGAGGCCGAGACGCGCGCTCTTCCCGCCTTCGACCGGCCCGAGATCCTGGAGACCGACCTGTCTCGCCTGGCCCTGGACCTGGCCCGTTGGGGGGCCGGCGACGGGGCCGCCCTGGCTTTCCTCGACCGCCCGCCGGTCGCGGCCATGGCCGAGGCGCGGCGGACCCTGACCGAGATCGGCGCGCTGGATGAGGGCGGCGCCCTGACGGCCCACGGGCAGGCCGTGGCCCACCTGTCCCTACCACCTCGCCTGGCGCATATGGTGCTGGCGGGCGCCCGGGTCGGGCTCGGTCGCCGGGCCGCGCTGGTCGGAGCGCTGCTGACTGAGCCTGGCCTGGGTGGACGGGACGTGGATCTCGCCCATCGTCTCGACGGCCTGGCCCGGGACCGTGGACCCCGCGCCCGGGCGGTCGTCTCCCTGGCGGAACGCTGGGCGAAACTTGTCGACACCGGCTCCAAGGCGGCGGCGCCGAACGATGGCCTGCTGATAGCCCGGGCCTTTCCCGAACGGGTCGCCAAGGCGCGTGGCGCCCTGGGTGAGTTCCAGCTGGCCGGTGGCCGGGGGGTGTTTGTCGAACCGACCGATTCCCTGGCCCGCGAGGCTTGGCTGGCGGTGGCCGACCTCGGTGGCGGAGCGGCGCGGGACCGGATTGTCCTGGCCGCCCGTCTGGACGTCCCAACCCTTAAACTGGCCTTGGGCCTTCGCCTGCGATCCGAAGACCGACTGGTGGAAACACCCTCAGGCGCCTTGCGCGGTCAGCGCACCCTGCGCCTCGGCGAACTGATCGTTGAAGAAGGCCAACTGACCGACGCCGATCCCGAACTAATCGCAGCGGCGCTGATGGTAGAAGCTCGCCGGAGGGGCGTGGCCGCCCTCGCCTGGACGGAGGGCGCGGCGGTTCTGCGCGCGCGGGTCGCTTTTCTGCGAGCGACCGATTCCGCCTGGCCGGACTTGTCCGATGTTGGTCTGGGCGAACGCCTTGAGGATTGGCTGGCGCCGCTTCTCAAGGGCCGGCGGTCGCTGCGCGAGATCGCCGGGGCCGCGCTTCACGACGCGCTGCTCGGCCTGATCCCCTGGGACCTGCAACGCCAGTTAAATGACAAGGCGCCCGCGCGCTGGACCGCGCCCACCGGCTCGTCCTTCGCCATTGATTATGGCGCCGAGGGCGGCCCCAGGGTCGAACTTCGGGTGCAGGAGGTGTTCGGCCTTAAGGTCCATCCCACAGTGGGGCAGGGGACGCCGTTGACCATGGCCCTGCTTTCTCCTGCTCACCGGGAAATCCAGGTCACCAATACCCTGCCGGCGTTCTGGGCCGGCTCCTGGAGCGACGTGCGCAAGGAGATGCGGGGCCGCTACCCAAAACACCCCTGGCCCGACGACCCGGCGGTGGCCACGCCGACCAGCCGTGCCAAGCCACGAGCCTGACCATCGGGCGCGGCGCGGAGGGCTTAAGGGTTGGAGGGATTGGCCGGTGCCGGTCCGTCCGGCTTCTGGCGCGCGGGTTCCAGCGGCGTGTGACTGTTGTGGCCAGAAACCGCCGTTTTGGCGCCCAGCCGCGAAAACCCGGGGGCGTGATGGAGCCAGACTGCGGCGAGGCCGACGACAATCAGAGCCGTGGAAATAGCTAGCACCCAGACGATCGGCCGCCCGGAACGGCCCTGGCGAGCCTGGACGACCGACAATTCGGGGCCGTGTTCTTTGGTCGATGAGTTAGCTTTGGCCATCCGGCTGCTCCTTCTAGTGGTCAGAATCAAACGCTTGAAACCGGGTTATGTGTCATATCTATTTGGAAAGAATAGGCATGCCTCGGACTCTTCCGTCTGATTTTGACCACTAGAGACCGGTTAAACGTCCGAAGGATAGCCGCCGTTCCACGCTGGCGTCCCTTTGCGCTCGTCAGACCAACAGGAAACTCATCTTGCCCACCGGTTCGAGGGAGCCCGCCTGGACCTTCAAGGCCTTGAACGAACCCTCGGCCGCGTCGAGCGCCTGGTCGATGTCGCTGGTCGTCATTGCCGCGCAAAGGAACATGTTGTGCCAGGGATGCACGTAAACCCCGCGCTTCAGCATCTGGGATGACCAGAAGAAGCCCTTGCGCAAGTCCGGGTCCTCATCGAACAGGAACAGCGGCATGGTCACCGGCCCGGTCTGACGGAAGCCGAAGCCTCCGACTGCGGCTCGCTCGGCAAGTCCGTTCCGCAGGCGAGTTCCCAGTCCCTCCATGTGCTCCAGATAGTCGGTCTCCCGCACCCGCCGTAGGGTCTCGAGAGCAGCGGCCATCGGCGCGGCCTGATACCAGAACGAGCCGGTGGTGAAGATCTGGGCAGCGGCGCGTTTGGCCTTGTTCGCCCCCAGCAGGGCCGAGATCGGGTGGCCGTTGGCGAAGCACTTACCCCAACTCGACAAATCCGGCTGAACTCCAACGACTGACCAACTGCAATCTCGGGCGATTCGCAGGCCCGCACGCACGTCGTCGACGACCAGCAGGGCGCCGGTGGCGTCGCACAGTTCGCGAGCGCGCCTGGCGTAGGCGGGGTCGGGCAGAACCTGGTCGGTGAAGGCGTCATGCTTCATCGGTGCGGCGAAGACGGCGGCCAAGTCGTCGCCCGCCGCGGCCACGGCGGCTTCCAGGCTGGGGATGTCGTTGTAGACGCAGAGCACCTGATTGGCTTTGTCCTCGGGCGTCACACCGTTTGGCCGGGTGGCGCACCACGGGGCGGCGCCGTGATAGGCGCCCTTGGCCAGCACCACCGTCTTGCGACCGGTGTGGGCCCGCGCCGTCATCAGGGCGATCTGGGTGGCGTCGCCGCCATTCTTGCAGAAAATCGTCCAATCGGCGTGCGTGACCATCCGGGTGAACTGCTCGGCCAGCTCCACGATCAGGCCGGTGGGGCCGGTCATGGTGTCGCCCTGGCGCATCCGGGCGACATAGGCGTCGTCGATCGCCTCGTCGGCGTAGCCCATCAGATTAGGGCCGTAGGCGCACATGAAATCCAGCAGCTCGTTGCCGTCCGCGTCCCACAGCCGGGCGCCCTTGGCGCGGGAGAAGAACTGCGGATAGTCGTCGGGCAGAAGCCGCGTCGATTGGTGCCCGAACATGCCGCCCGGGATCACCGCCGCGGCGCGGTCCCGAAGGTCTCGATCCTGACTGTTGGCTCGCATCTCGTTCAGTTCTCCTCTCGTACCGTGACCTTCAGAAGCGCCGCTCCCAGCAGGGTTTGCAAGAGCCGATCGCGAGGGTAGGGCGGGTGACGGTATTGTCGAAAACCCTCGGCGAAATCGACGCCGAAATACTTGCCCAGGCGTCGGGACTGGGCTTCCATCCCGGCGGTGAAGTCGGAGATGGCGTGCTGTTTGGCCACCCAGGCGATCTGGCTCTGATGAGCCTCCAGCATCCGCCGCTTGGTTTCCATGACCTCGCTGATGTCGACCGCGAAGTCGGGATGCGCGGGTCGACCCTCGCGATCGCGTCCCCCGATCGGGTCCATGAAATACAGGTGTGGGATCGCCTCCAAAGGCGTTGCGTCGCCGGTGTGATAGCCTGGCGCGGAAGCCGCGAAACAGGCGTCCCTGACTAGCAGGCTCGTCGCCTCGTGGTCGGGATGATAGTCGGCCGGCGCCGAGGTGATGACGATATTTGGCCGGACCGCGCGGATCAGTTCGGTCACCGCCCGCCGGCAGGCGTTGTCGTTGAACACCGCCAGGTCGCCCAAATCGGCGCAGCGGTAGTCCGCGCCGATCATGGCCGCGGCTAGTGCCGCCTCGCCCTTGCGAACGCGCGCCGTCTCCACCCGGTCATTGTCCACGGAGCCGCATTCCCCCGCCGTCAAGGTGGCGATCGTCAGAGTAACGGGCGACGCCGCCAAAACGGCCAAGGTTCCCGCGGCCAGCATCTCGATGTCGTCGGGATGGGCGTGGATGGCGAGGATGCTGGTCATCGGTTGAAGTATGAACGATCTGGCTGGTGGCGTGTTACAGGCGGGTGAGTTCATTTTCGATCGCCGGGGAAGTCAAGCGATGCTTTTGAAGCTCCCGGCGGACGGCGATGCCCTTTGGATCGACCTGCTCAATCCCACGGAGGCGGAGTGTCTGGAAGCCGAGGCCACGACGGGCCTCACGCTGCCGACCCTGGCTAACCTGAGCGAAATCGAATCCTCCAGCCGGCTTCGGACGCGCGATGGGGTGTTGACGATGAGCACGCCGATGATCTCCCTTGCCGACACTTCACTACGGGGTCTGTCACCGATCGGTTTTGTTTTGTCGCCTGAGACCCTCGTGACCATCCGCTTCAGTCCCTTGAAGTCCTTCGACGCGATTGTTGACCAGTTCCACGCCCCGCCAGAGGCGCCGACCTCCGGGCTGGAGGTGTTCGTGCGGCTTTGTGACGAGATGGTCGACCGAATGGCCGACGCGTTGGAGGTTACCGCCGCCTCGCTCAACGACCTTTCAGCCACGGTGTTTAACGCCGAGGAAATCAAGGGGCGGGCGGCCAAACATGCTAATAGTCGCCTGCGCGATCAACTGAAGCTGGTCGGCCAGATGGGTGATCGCGCGTCCAACACCCGGGACGCCCTGCTCGGCCTTGGCCGCATTCTGGCCTTTGTCGGCGATCTCACCAAAGACTGGAATAATGCTCGTTTCGAACCCAGGATCTCCAGCCTCAAACAGGATGTGACTTCGCTAAACGACTATGAGGTGCACCTGAGCGACAAGGTCCAGTTCCTGCTCGACGCCCTGGTCGGCATGATCGGCATTGCCCAGAACGATATCTTCAAGATTTTGACCATCGTCTCGATCGTCGGGATTCCCCCGACCTTGATGGCCAGCATCTATGGGATGAATTTCAAGATGATGCCGGAGCTTAGCTGGACACTTGGCTATCCCTACGGCTTGGCGGTGATCGTGGTCAGCGCGATCATCCCGGTGGTGTGGTTCAAATATCGAGGGTGGTTCTAGCCCGTCGCGGCGTAAATCATCACGCCCGTCGCCACTGCCAGATTGAGGCTATCGGCGCGGCCGCGCATTGGAATCTTGACCGTGACATCACAGACCGCCGCGAGCCGCGGGGTCAGGCCGGCCTGTTCATTGCCCATCAGGATCAAGGTGGGATCGCGATAGTCGGCGGCGCGAAAGTCAGTCTCGGCGGTCAGCAGGGTCCCCACCACCGCGCCGGGCCAGGTCGCGCGCCAGGCGATGAACGCTTCGGCGTCCACCTTGGCGATAAGAACGGCAAACACCGAGCCCATGGTTGCGCGCACGCACTCCACCGAATAGGCGTCGCAGCATTCGCCAATCAGAATCAGCCCACCGCAGCCCGCCGCGTCGGCTGTCCGGATGATGGTCCCTAGATTGCCAGGATCACGCACCGCCTCAAGAGCGACCCAGCAACGCGCGGTAGACGGATCAAGAGCCTGGAGGGGCGTGAAGGCTTGTTCGAACACCCCCAGCACGGTCTGGGGATTGTCCCGACGGGAGATCTTGGCGAGGACGGCCGGACTGACGATCAGGGTCTCTTCGGCGATCGCGGCGGCGCGTTGGAGCAGCGGGTGATCCGCCGCCTCGGCATGGAGCAGAATGCGCGGCGCCCGGCCAAGGTCGACTGCCTCCGCGACGCTTTTCAACCCTTCGACGAGAAACAATCCGGTTTCCTGGCGAGCCTTGCGCATATGCAGTGCGCGCACTGCCTTGACCGTGGGATTGGTCAGGGAGGTGACGACCCGGGCCGTCGTCGCGCCGCCGCTCAAGACGCGCTCCATCGGGCGAAGAAGGACAGACCCACGCCGCGTCGCCCCCCGGATTCCATCAGCGCCAGTTCCCCCCAGTCGATGACGCCCTGGCGACCGCCCAGCGCATCCTCCAGTAGCCCCGCCAGGGCGAGGCCCGAAATCCGTTCGGAATAGGCGTTGAGAAGAAGAAACGACGCGTCGTCGCTTAGCAGGGCGGCGCAGTTGGCGAGCAGGGCTGGGAGATCGTCATACAGCCGCCAGACCTCGCCAGTCGGCCCCCGGCCGTATTTGGGTGGATCGAGAATGACGCCGTCATAGCGCGCGCCTCGACGAACCTCGCGCTGGACATATTTACGCGCGTCCTCGCAGATCCAGCGGACGGGCGCGTCGTCCAGGCCAGACAGAGCGGCGTTCTCTCGCGCCCAGCCGACCGCCTTCTTCGAGGCGTCCACGTGGGTAACTGTGGCGCCCGTGGCGGCGGCGGCGAGACTCGCCATGCCGGTGTAACCGAATAAATTCAGAATTTTCTGACCAGGTTTCGAATTTCGCAGGCCCGCGTCAAGCCAATCCCAGTTTGCCGCCTGCTCCGGAAATACGCCAAGGTGGCGAAAGGCCGTGAGGCGGGCGTTGAACCTGACGGGTCCCCAGCTCATTGGCCAAAAGGGCGGCACGTCGCCGGTGATTTTCCAGCGGCCGGCGTCCTCTTCGTCGGCCGGTTCGAACACGGCGTCAGCGGCTCCCCAGACGTCGGGCGGCAAACTGGGCGACCAAAGACACTGAGGTTCTGGCCGCACCACGGTCCAGCGGCCATATCGCTCGAGCTTGCGGCCACCGCCGCTGTCCACCAGCCCGTAGTCGGCCCAGCCCTGGGTTCGCAGCACCTGTGGCACAGCGGCGATGGTGGGACGGTTCATCCCGGGGACTTACCGTCCACCGGGCCCGCGCGTCCAGTCGCGGAGGTCTCGGAAGGATCGCAATTGCCGCACCGACGCTGCAGAGCCTTGCGGCGTGGCGAATTTTTCCCTCTATTGCCGGGTCTCAACAGACCTGAGACCCCTTCGCTGTGAACGAGATCCTGAACAAGCCTGTGAAGTCGGCCCGCAAGGCCAAGGGCGACGGCCATCTCCGAAGGGCGGAGATTCTGCGAGCCGCCGAACGAATCTTCATCGCCGAGGGCTATGAAGGCGCCACCATCCGCAAGATCGCGGACGAGGTCGGCGTTTCATCGACGTGCCTCTACATGCATTTCCGCGACAAGGATCAGATCCTGCTGGAAATCTGTACGGTCGCCATGGAGAAACTGCTCGCCATGAACAGCGAGTTCGCCGCCCGCCCCGTGGATCCCGTGGAGCGCGTGCGAATGATGCTCACGGCCTATGTGGAATTCGCCCTGGAGAATCCCAACGCCTATCGGCTGATTTTCTGCGCCTCACCGCTGGCTACCTCGGATCAGAAACAGCAGATTACCTTGGAGCTCGGCGCTCAGTGTTTCGAACGCTTTTCCGGCGTGATTCGCGAGATCGCCGCCCAGGGACGTTTGAAGACCGGCGACCCTCGCACCGTTCATCAGGCCATGTGGTCGGCCTGCCACGGGCTGGTGTCGTTGATGATAACGAAGCCTAATATAGATTGGGCCGAACCCAAGGCGATCACCCAGGTGATGATCGATGGGCTGTTGTTCGGCCTGATCGCCGACTGACGTTCATTGGCGCCCCGGGCAATAGGGCGCGCGCCATGACTTGGCCGATCGCTGGTTTTCTGCTTTCCTTGATCGTCGTTTCACCGGTATGGGCGAGAGAGCCGCCACGGGTGATGTCCCTGGATCAATGCGCCGATCAATTTGTCGTGGCGCTCAGTCCCCGGAGCGCCATCGTCGGTCTCTCTCCCCGCGCCCGCAACGCCGATGCCCTGCTCGCGGCCCGGGCCGTGGGGCTGCCCATTCGAAGGGTGGACAGCGAATCAGCATTTGCCGCCGGGCCACAAGTGGTCGTGCGCTATTGGGGGGGCGATACAGCCCTGGTCTCGGAGCTTAAGCGCCGGGGCGCGCGGGTGACGACTATCGAGGACGCAACCGATTTTGCCGGAGTTCGGCGCAACGTGCGGATCGTGGCCGCCGCCCTCGGTCAGTTTGTCGCCGGAGAAGCCCTTTTGCGGCGCATGGATGACAAGCTGGCGGCAAGTCGAGGCGCGTGGGGCGGGAAGGGGGCACTCTACCTCACATCCGGGGGCGCGACCGCTGGAACCGGCACCCTGATTGATTCGATCATGCGGGCGGCAGGCCTACGGAACCTGACCCGGGGGGCGGGCTACCGGGAGGTGTCACTTGAGCAGCTGGAGATGGATCCGCCAGAGGCAGTGGTGAAGGGTTTCTTCGATGCGCCCGGCCAGGCCCGGGTCTATTGGGGGCCGGGGCGACACGGCGCCCTGGCGCGCCTTCTCAGGGGGCGCGATCTGGTGTCGCTGCCGGCCGCTCTGCTCGGTTGTCCGGCCTGGTTCGCTGGCGACGCCGTCGCGGCTCTGGCGTTGGCCGCGCCTCGACCGCCAGTCGGCCGGCGCGCGCCAAACTCGTGAAGCCGTGGCTTATTCCGCGCTTGATCCTGGGACTCACCGGGCTTTTGGCGGCTGTTTTCACCCTGGCGATCGGCCTGGGCGAAACGTCGTTGTCATATACCCAGTATCATCAGGCGTTCATCGACATGCGTTCCGCGCCGGCCCAGATTCTATGGTTTATCCGCGCGCCGCGCGCGGTGGCCGCCGCCCTGGTCGGCTCGGCGCTCGGGCTTGCCGGGGGGGTAATGCAAGGCCTGTTGCGCAATCCCCTGGCCGACCCCGGTGTGCTGGGCGTTTCGGCGACGTCGGCGCTCGGCGCGGCCCTGGTAATCGCGTTAGGACTGGCGGCGACGCCCTGGGCGGTTCAGATCGCCGCTCTTGGCGGCGCCCTGGTGGCCGGAGCTCTACTCACCCTGCTGGCGGCGCGTCTTGCCGAGCCTCAGACTCTGATCCTGTTCGGTGTGGCTCTGTCGTCTCTGGGCGGGGCGGCGACGGCGCTGGTGTTCAATCTCTCGCCATCTCCAGTCGCGACGGCCGAAGTCCTGTCGTGGTTGCTGGGTTCCGTCGCCAACCGGGATTGGTCAGATGTGGCGGTGGCCGCCATCCCGGCGGTCGCGGGGGTGGTCCTATGCCTTTGGTCCGCCCAGGCCTTGAGAATGCTGACCCTGGGCGAAGAGACCGCAGCGCTGTCGGGACTGAGGATGGCCAGGCTACGCGCGGCGGCGGTGGCGGGCGCCGCCCTTTTGACTGGCGCGGCCGTTGCTCTGGCGGGTGTGATCGGCTTCGTGGGCTTGGCGGCGCCGCATCTCGTCCGCGGCAGAGTGTCGGACGATCCAGCGCGGACCCTGATCCCGTCGGCGATCGTCGGTGCGATCCTGCTGGTCGCCGCCGATCTCGCCGCGCGCATGATCCCGTCGTCGGAGGAGCTGAAGCTGGGGGTGGTCACGGCTCTGTTCGGCGCGCCCTTGTTCGCCATGGTTTCCTGGCGCGCCGCCCGAAGCTGGCGCGGATGACCGAGGCGCTCGCTCTGACCGAGGCCAGCGTAACACTCGGCGGCCGCTTGGCCCTCGACAAGGTAAGTTTGACCGTGCGCGGGGGCGAGGTACTCGGGGTGCTGGGCGCCAATGGCGGGGGCAAGACCACTCTGCTTCGAGCCGCGCTTGGACTCGCGCGCCTGACATCGGGCGTGGCTCGGCTTGGCGGCCTGCCGGTCGGGTTCCTTAGCGAGTTCCGGCGGGCATCGCTGGCGGCCTATCTGCCACAAGAGCGGCGGGTCGGCTGGAACCTGCCGGCCTGGTCGGTCGCGGCTCTTGGGTTGCCCCATCTCCCTCCGGCCAAGGCCCGGGCGAAAGCCTTGTCCGCCCTTGCCGAAGTGGGACTGGCGGCCCTATCCGAGCGCGGCGTCATGGATATGTCGGGCGGAGAGCGGGCAAGGGTGCTCCTGGCTAGACTGATCACCACCGGCGCACCGCTGCTGGTGGCGGATGAGCCCGCTGTGGGACTCGACCCTGACGCTCAACTCCAGGTCATGGAGCTGTTGCGGTCGCGGGCGGCCAAGGGCTCCGCCGTCGTTGTTAGTCTGCATGACCTGACCCTCGCGGCCCGGTATTGCGACCGGCTGGCTATTCTGGCCGTGGGCCGGTTGGTCGCCCTGGGTCCGCCCGAGCAGGCGCTCTCGCCCCAGATACTGAGGCAGGCGTTCGGGCTTGATGGCGGCCTGATATCCACGCCGTTTGGACCGGTAATCGCCGCGGGTAGGGTTGGTTAGGAGTCCAACCCGGACAATGCGGAAGGTCAACGACCAGCGGGCATGTTCGTCGCGGTGACCACCGTGCCCGTCAACACAGGCACGACGGGCTGCGAGATATTCGCTACCGGTTGGTAGCCATAGGCGCCTCGCTTGAGATCCGACGCCAGGGTGATCGGCGCGGTGCCCCCATTGAGACGGGCGCGATAGACCTGCGCTGCTTCCAGCACGCGCATCACATAGTCCCGTGTCTCTGAAAAAGGGATACATTCGATGAAATCCAGCGGATCAACCGTCGAGCCCCTGGGATCGCCGCAGATGCCCGCCCACTGGGTCGGGCGGGACGGGCCGGCGTTGTAGGCGGCGGCGGCCATCACGTAGGAACCGCTGAACTGGGCCACCAATTGGCCGAGGTAGACGGATCCGACCTTCATGTTGAAGTCCGGGTCCTCAAGGCGGCCCGATCCCAATCCAGAGCGACGCGCGACTGATTGAGCTGTGGCCGGCATCAGTTGCATCATGCCGCGCGCGCCCACGCCGGAGCGAGCATTGGGATCGAAACTGCTCTCCTGACGAGTGATACTCAACACCAGGGGTGCTTCGGCTCCGTCGGCAACAAAGGGAGGATTGCGAACCGGATAGCCGCGCTCGGGCAGGATGAAGCCCCGTTTCGCGGCGTTGCGGACCACCCGCATGGAAAGTTCCTGCTCCCCGTAACCACGAGCCAGATCCACCAACATCGCTTCTTCAGCGCTTGTGGGGAGCGACTCCGAGAGTCCTGTCACAAAGGTCCGAACGCCTTCATGGTTGCCCATCGCGTACAACAGGCGGGTCGCCCGAACGGCGTCGCGCGCCTCGAATCTGGCTTGGTCGGCGGCCGTGATATTGGGATCGCGTCCGAGAACCAGATCCGCCTTGCCGCCCTTGGTGGCCGCGAGTTGGCCATAGAATGTCGTGTAGTAGCGGGAGGCCTGTTCGTAGAAAATCTGCGCTGCAACGGGATCGCCTTCGGCCTCGGCAGCGCGCCCACGCCAGTAGAGCGAGCGACTTTGAGTGAGCGGTGAAAGGCCCGCGGCCCCAAGTCGAGCGAAGTGCTGATCGGCGAGGTGTGGATCTTTAAGCCGCGAGAAAGCGATCCAGCCTGCGTAAAACTGGGCGTTGGCGGCGTCCGCGCCGGTGGTCAGGCCCGAACGCGCGGCGACCTGATAGGCGGAGGCGACGTCGCCGGCCTGAAGGGCTCCCACCACCAGAGCCCCATGTTTCCACAGGCGCGCCGCGGCCTTCTCGTCAGGGAGCGTCGACGGCAGGTAGTTGATCAGAGCCAGGGCGCCGGCGATATCTCCACGATCACGCAGAGCCATGACCCGTTCATAGACAAGACCCGGGCTGACCCGGTCGGCCGGCGGCAGCGCGTCGATCTGGTTCTGCGCGCCGACGTCGCCGCGGCGAACCGCCACCCGCGCCTTGGCGATAGCCTGCTGGTCGGAAGGCAGCAAGCGTAGCAAATCGAGGGCGGCGTTTCCCTGGGCGCCGTAGAGCAGGAGGTCTTCGCGGGCCACATGGTCGGCGCTGGTCAGCACACCACCGAACCGGGTCAGTACGGCGCTTTGGGTCTCCTGGTCGAACGTCAGGGTCCGCCAAGCATTGCGAAGCGCAGCTGCTGCTGCGTCGGCTTGCCCCAGCTGACGCAAAGCGCCCGCCAACGCCATGGCCCCTTCCGGCGTGATCGGGTCAGTCCCGCCGAACCAGGCGACCACCGCTCCGGGTGACAAGCCAGACCGATCGATCAGTTTTTCAGCGGCTGTTTGACGCCGCGATGGTCTTGGCCAATCTTGCAGTTCCCGGCGGGCTTCATCCGCCTGATCCCAGGTCATTGCCTCAGGGGTGGCGTCAGCCAGAGCCCATAGCGCGATCTTCCGCGCCAGAGGGTCATTGGTCCGATCCAACAGATTCCGAACCCGGGCGCCATCACCAGACTTCGCCGCCGCCAAGGCGAGCATGGCCGATTGGGTGTCGGCTGGCACAGCCGAGGCCGCGCCGGCCAGAGGCGAATCTGCCCTCAGGCCTTGGGCCGTCGCCAGACCGGCGAACGCGAGAACCGCGCTCAATGCCAGAGGTGTTCCGCGAAGCCCAAGACCCACGCCTTTACCACTCCTTGTCCGCCGCGACCTTCGGCCAATATCCGACTCGGCAATCGCGCGGTTGCCGACGCCATGGGCCAAGCCCTATTGTCCGCCACTTCAACGAGACCGCAACACCTCGCGGCAGGATCACGATTTTTTGCATCACATGACCCCAAATCCTTTCAAAGGCGTGATCACGGCGCTGGTGACCCCGTTTGCCGACGGAAACATAGACGAGGAAGCCTTCGCGGCTCTGATCGAGCGGCAAATTGCCGGCGGTGTGCATGGACTGGTGCCCGTCGGGACCACGGGCGAGACCTCGACTCTGAGCCATGACGAACACAAGCGGGTCGTGAGCCTGTGCGTCGAGATGGTGGCGGGACGCGTCCCGGTGATCGCCGGGGCGGGATCTAACGCCACGGAGGAAGCGGTTAATTTCGTGCGACACGCTAAGACAGCCGGCGCGGACGCCGCCCTCGTAGTGACGCCCTACTACAATCGGCCGAGTCAGGAAGGCCTCTATCGGCATTACAGTGCGATCAATGATGCCGTGGAACTTCCCGTTTTTATATATAATGTTCCTTCGAGAACCAGCGTCGACATCACCAACGACACCATGGCCCGTCTTGCCGGACTGCCCAATGTTGTTGGCGTGAAGGACGCCACCGGCGATATGGCGCGGGCCAGTGTCCAGCGTCGATCGTGTGGCGAAACGTGGGTCATGCTGAGCGGTGACGACCCGAGCGCCTTGGGGTATATGGCCCATGGAGGCCATGGGTGTATTTCGGTTACCGCCAATGTGGCCCCGGCCGCCTGCTCAGCCTTCTTCAACGCCTGTCTTTCCGGCGACTGGTCCACCGCCCTGGTGCTTCAGGATCGGCTCGTGCGTCTGCATCGGTCCTTGTTCCTCGACGCCTCGCCCGCGCCCACGAAATTCGCCTTGGCCCATCTAGGGCTGTGCCACGAGGAAGCGCGGTTGCCGATCATCCCCTGCGCGGCGGCGCACCAGGATGAAATCGTCGCGGCGATGGGCGAGGCTGGGGTCATCCGATGATGACCAAATTGATCGCTGAAAACCGGCGAGCTCGGTTTGACTATTTTCTTGAGGAAACCTTTGAAGCGGGCATCTCCCTCACCGGTTCCGAGGTGAAGAGCCTGCGACTGGGCAAGGCCAACATCGCCGAATCCTACGCTGGCGCGGATGGGCGGGAGCTTTCGCTCGTGAACGCCTATATCCCCGAATACGGCCCGGCTAATCGCTTCAATCACGAGCCCCGTCGTCCGCGGCGCCTGCTTCTGCATCGCAAGCAGATCGATAAGCTGCTTGGCGCTGTCCATCGCGACGGCCGCACGATCGTCCCGATCCGCCTCTACTGGAATGAAAAAGGGACGGCGAAACTGGAACTGGCGCTAGCGAAGGGCAAATCGGCGCCAGACAAGCGCCAGACGGTCGCCGATCGCGATTGGAAACGCGAACAGGGACGACTGATGCGCGACAAGGGGTAGTTGGCGGATTTGTTCGAGTGCTTAGCTTTGGTTAGGTGAACAGTCACCGTTAAACACAGGGGAGTCGGAAACGGGCCTCTTCTACTGACATCAGCCCTATGGACGCCGCAGCGGTCCGGGTCACACACGTGCGGTTTTTAAAGCCTTCGGTGTAGCCAGTGGGTCCTTAGGTCGCCGCCTATGTGACCTGGATCGTGCTCTTCGCGATCTGCATGGCGTTGGCCGTACTGATGGGGTTCCGGCTGCACGATATGGAAATCCATGGCGGACCGCGTCATTTCGGCGATTTCCTGGCCTATTTCTCGCCTTTCGGGCTTCAGCTTCTAGCTGGCGCTCCATCGGTTCTGGTGCTCGACCTTTCGATAAGCGTTAGCCGATGGTTCGTAAGTCCCAAACAGCGGGCTTAAGCCAATAGCGCTCTGGCCCGCTGAAACACCGCCTCAAACATGGACCGGGTCAAACGGCCGGTATTGGTGTTCAACCGCGAGCAATGATAGCTGTTGATCACTTTGTAGCCGGCCGCCTCGCTCTCGGCGCCGTGGCCCGATGCTCCGGCGGAGCCCGGCAGACCCAGAGCCTTCATCACATTTCGGCGGGCGACGTCGCCCAGAGTGACGATGATTCGCAAGCGCGGCAGGGCGGCAATCCTGTTGCTGAGAAAGGGGCGGCAAGCGGCTTCCTCGGTGGGCAGAGGCTTGTTCCCGGGTGGCGCGCACCGCACCGCATTGGTGATCATGCAGTCACGAAGAATGATCCCGTCATCGGGCCTCGCGTCGTAAGTTCCCACCGCAAATTTTTGTTTTATGAGTGTTTCGTAGAGCAGCACACCAGCAAAGTCCCCGGTGAAGGGGCGTCCCGTGCGGTTCGCGCCCCGCCGTCCCGGCGCCAGGCCGACTATCAACAAACGCGCCAAAGGGTCGCCGAAAGACGGCGCCGCGCCATTAAACCAATTGCTATTGGCGGCGCGATTTTCGGCACGATATGCGGTCAGCCGCGGGCAGAGTGGGCAATCCCTGAGGGGTTCGGCGACGGGTTCAGTCATCGACCGGTTCGCGGTTCTCCTGCAGGAAGCGAGGCAGGCGATCGCGGGGCGCGCGGCCGATGATGTCGGACAAATCCGCCAGATCGACGAATGAGTCCGCCTGACGACGCAGGTCGTCGGACGCCATGGGTGGCTGGGACTTGAGGGTGGAGACCACGGTAACGCGGACGCCACGGCGCTGCACGGCGGCCACAAGATAGGAGAAGTCGCTGTCGCCAGAAAATAGAACGAAATGATCAGCCTTGGGCGTGAGTTCCAGCATGTCTACGGCCAGTTCCATATCCATATCGCCGCGATAGCGCTTTCGACCCTCGCGATCGGTAAATTCCTTGGCCGGCTTGGTCACGAGGGTGAAGCCGTTATAGTCCAGCCAATCGACGAGGGGGCGGATCGGGGAATAGTCCTGATCCTCCACCAGGGTGGTGTAATAGTAAGCTCGAATAAGCAGGCCGCGTTTTCGGAACTCGTCCAGCAATCGCTTGAAGTCGATGTCGAACCCGAGATTTTTCGCGGCGGCATGAAGGTTGGCCCCGTCGATAAACAAGGCGAGTCGGTCGGTCGGGTAAAAAGTCACGGTGAGTCCTTGTCAAATATAAAAGATAGAAATTTTTGTGGAGCGATTTGTGTCGCTCTTGGATCTAATCTTCGCGGGCAGTATCCGTCAGTACGAGCCCAGTTGGAAGCCGTGCTAGACGCGTTTCCCAGCGCCGGGCTCAAAGCCGCCGCAACCTCGCGTTGGTGGCGATCAACATCCTGGCCCGATGCGACGCATCCTGACTATCTCAACGGCGTTGTCCTTGTCGAGACGGGGTTTGGTCCAAGAGAAACCCTTGATTGCCTGCTGCGGCTGGAGATGACGTTCGGCCGCCACCGCGGCGCGCTCAACAGCCCGCGCACCCTGGATCTTGACCTGATCGCGCACGGGCGGACGATTAGAAATGAGCCGGATTTCAATCTGCCACACCCTCGCGCTCACAACCGTCGTTTCGTAATGGGTCCGCTGGCGGAGATTGCGCCGACCTGGGTGCACCCCGTTCTGGGGAAAACCGCAGAAGCCCTGGCTTGGACCGCGGAAGTCGGTGTTGATGCGGCGCCTGTCATTGCAAAATTGGGCGGAGACGACTAAGGTGAAGGATTGATCCCCTTATATGCGAGAGTTCATGGCCCGCGTCACCGTCGAAGATTGCGTCCTCAAGGTTCCCAACCGCTTCAACCTGGTTCTGTTGGCGGCCAATCGCGCGCGCGCGATAGCCGCCGGTTCGCCCCTAACCCTGGACCGGGACAACGACAAGAACCCGGTGGTGGCCCTGCGTGAAATCGCCGAGGACATGGTCAATCCGACGGAACTACGCGAGACGCTGATCAGCAGCTTGCAGCGGGTGGACGAGCATTCGGAAGCCGAGGAAGAGGCGGAAACCCTGGCCCTTCTGGCCGACCCCAGCCACGCCCAGATGAGCGAGCAGGAACTGGTGCGCGCCCTGCAGAGCGACCGGGATGGCGGCCAGGAGGAGCGCTACTGAGCCTCGAGGCCGTCCAAGGTTCCGCTCCATCTTCAAGCACGCTCGCCCCGACGTCGGAGCAGACTCCGGCCAAGCCAAGGGCGGCCGCGCCCAAATTTCTACGCCAATATGAACTGATAGAACGCGTCCGCGCTTACGATCCAAGCGCGGATGAGGCGCTGATAAATCGCGCCTATGTCTATGCCGTGCGCATGCACGGCAACCAAAAGCGAGCCTCAGGCGACCCATATTTCGCGCACCCGATCGAAGTGGCCGGCATCCTAACCGACTACCGACTGGACACGGCCAGCATCGTAACGGCGCTGCTCCACGATGTGATCGAAGACACCGACGTGACACGTGAAGAGATCGACCGGCTGTTTGGGGTGGAAGTAGGCGAACTGGTTGAAGGCGTCACCAAGCTCTCGCGCCTGGAGGCCACCGCCGACTACAAGCGACAGGCCGAGAACCTTCGGAAGTTCATTCTGGCGGTCTCGAAAGATGTGCGGGTGCTGCTGGTGAAGCTGGCGGATCGCCTGCACAACATGCGCACCCTGCAGTTCATCAACAGCCCCGCGAAACGCGAGCGAATTGCTCGCGAGACGCTGGATATCTATGCGCCGCTGGCCAGATCGATAGGCTGCCACCGCATCTGTTCAGAACTGGAAGAACTGGCTTTCACCCATCTCAATCCCAAGGCGCGCGATGCGATCATTCGCCGCCTGGACGGACTGCGGGCCGGCCAGGGCGGCGCCGTCGCCCTGGCCAACGCCGAGGTGGCCAAGGCGCTGCAAGCCGCCGGCGTCACCTGCCGCGTGGTTGGACGTGAGAAGAACGCCTATTCAATCTGGCGCAAGCTACAGCGAAAATCCCTTGGATTTGCTCAGCTTTCCGACATCTATGGTTTCCGCGTGATCGTCGAAACCGAGGATGACTGCTATCGCGCCTTGGGGATCATTCATCGCGCCTGGCCCTGTGTGCCCGACAGGTTCAAAGACTTCATCTCGATTCCCAAACGCAACAACTACCGCTCAATCCACACTACGGTCGTCGGACCCCGCGCCATGCGGATTGAGATGCAGATTCGCACGGAGGCAATGGACCGAGTCGCCGAACAGGGCGTTGCGGCCCACTGGCGCTACAAAAACAAGACCTACGCCTTCGATCCTGAATCGGCGGCGGAAGCGGGCGGTTCCGACCCACTGCTGAACATTCGGCAACTGGTGCAGGTTCTGGAGCAGGGCGGCGACGCGGACGATCTGCTTGAGCATGCCAAACTCGACATGTTTCTCGACCAAGTATTTGTTTTTACCCCTAAAGGCCGACTCGTCAGTCTACCGAGCGGCGCCATGCCCCTGGATTTCGCTTACGCGGTGCATACGAATGTGGGTGACACCTGCCTCGGCGTTAAGATCAACGGTGAACTTCGGCCAATGCGCACGGTACTCACCAATGGTGACGTGGTCGAAGTCGTCAGAGGCACCACGCCATCGACGCCGGTGGATTGGCCCAGCCTGACGGTAACTGGACGCGCGCGGTCCGCGATCCGTCGCCACATGCGCCAGTCGGAACGTGAAGAGTATCAGCGGCTCGGCAAAATCGCCCTGGAAGACACGTTTGCGCGTGCCGGGAAGGCTCTGTCGGAGTTGTCCCTTCGTCCGGCCTTGGATCGGTTCGCGGCCTCGGCTGAATCGGAGATCTTCCAGGCGGTTGGTCGGGGGCGAATTTCGCCTACCCAGGTGCTGGAGGCTATCTTTCCGGGCCTTACAGACACGGCCAAGGCAGCGGCGACGGCGCGCATGCGCATCGACGATCGTCTGGCCCACCTTTATCTGCGTGGTAGTGGGCTGATTGAGGGAGAAGCGCTTCACTTCGCGCCATGCTGCAATCCCCTGCCCGGAGACAGGATCGTCGGGATCGCTGAACCCAACAACAGCCTGGCGATCCACACGATCGATTGCGGCAATCTGGCGCAATATGAAGACCGGGAATCGCTCTGGCGCGATCTGCAGTGGACCGTCGAGGCCGAGCGCAACACGCTGTCGGATGCGCGCCTCAACGCCACCATTCGAGATGCGCCCGGCGTCATGGGCCAAGCCTGCACCATCATCGGCGAGGCCGGTGGTAACATCATCGGCGTCAATATGAGGCGGCGCCATTCGGATTTCTTCGACGTCGACTTCGACATCGAGGTCAAGGATGCCCGTCACCTCACTCACATCGCCGCGGCCCTTCGCGCCAACCCCAGCATCGAGACCGTCGAGCGGGCGCGAGGTTGAAGGAATCAAGGATATTCTCGGCCACCGCGTCGGTGTATTCAGCCAACCATGACAAACGAAGACGTCCTGAAGGAATTCCGCGAAGCTGGCGCCCTGCGTGAAGGGCACTTCATCCTGTCGTCGGGACTTCACAGCGGCGTCTTCCTGCAGAAAAATCTGGTGTTCATGCATCCGGACCGTTGCGAGCGGCTCTGCCGGGCCCTTGCCGCCGTCATCACCGCCAGGGTCGGACCGGTCGATGTCTGCGTGTCTCCGGCCGTGGGCGGCATCATTCCCGGCTATGAAACCGCCCGCCATCTGGGCGTGCCGTCGATCTATGTCGAGCGGGAGGCGGGCGTGTTCAAATTCCGTCGGGGTTTCAGCATCAAGCCCGGCGCTCGCGTGGCGATGGTCGAGGATATAGTTTCCACTGGTCTTTCCTCGCGAGAGTGCGTGGAGGCCATCCGCGCCGCGGGCGGCGAGGTGGTCTGCGCGGCCTGTCTCGTGGATCGCTCTGGCGGCCGGGCCGATTCTGGCGCCCCCCTGGTCGCCCTGGCGACACTTGATGTCCCGGCATGGCCGGCTGACGCACTGCCGCCGGAACTGGCGGCCATTCCCACCGAAGACCCTGGTAGCCGGAGGCTTGGCGCTTGAACGTTCGCATTACTCCCCACCAACCCGCGCCTCTCCGGCTTGGCATCAACATTGATCACGTGGCCACCATCCGGAATGCGCGGGGAGAGGCCTATCCGGACCCTGCCCGCGCCGCCGAAGTGGCGATGCTCGCCGGAGCCGACGGAATAACCGCGCACCTGCGCGAGGATCGTCGGCACATTTCAGACGCCGATATAGATGCGCTTGCGGCGCTGACCCGGCAGCGCGGTCGCCCCCTGAACCTTGAGATGGCCGTCACACTCGAGATGGAAGCCATAGCCCTGGCTCACAAGCCACATGCCGTGTGCCTGGTTCCGGAACGGCGAGAAGAGGTCACCACGGAGGGGGGCCTGGACGTCGCTGGCCAGCATAATCGCATCGCGCCGGTGGTCGGCAGCCTCAAGGCGGCAGGTGTGCGGGTGTCGCTGTTCATCGAACCCGACCCGCTTCAAATCGCGGCCGCCCACGCTGTCGGCGCCGATGTCGTCGAACTGCATACCGGCGCCTATTGCCTGGCCGTGCGCGAACGCCGGCCCGAGGCGGAGGCGCTGTTCACCCGCCTTCGCGAAGGTGCGGCCCTGGCCGCCAGCCTGAGCCTGGAAGTCCACGCCGGCCATGGCATCGATTACGAGACCGTTTCCGAGGTGGCTGCCATTCCGGAGCTTGCTGAACTCAACATCGGTCACTTTCTGATCGGGGAAGCCATTTTCACCGGCCTGGACGCCGCAATCCGCCGCATGCGCGCTTTGATGGACGCCGCCCGAGCAAGACCATGGGTGCATCCCGAACCTCAAGAGGCGGCGGCTTGATCCTCGGCATAGGTTCCGACCTAACCGACATCCGTCGCATCGAACAGACGCTCTTAAGGTTCGAAGGTCGGTTTGAGGCGCGCGTTTTCACCGATATCGAGCGCGCCAGGTCGGATCGAAAACCTAGTCGCGCCGCCAGCTACGCGAAGCGGTTCGCCGCAAAGGAGGCCTGCGCCAAGGCCTTAGGCACGGGAATTCGTCGGGCGGTGTTCTGGAAGGACATGGGCGTGGTCAACGCCCGGTCCGGCCAGCCGACACTGGCGCTTACGGGGGGGGCGGCCGAGCGCTTGGCGGCTTTGACGCCGCCAGGAACTCGAGTCGTCATTCACCTCTCGCTGACCGATGATCACCCCTACGCCCAGGCGTTCGTGGTTATCGAGGCCGTCGCCGGCCAGCCGTCAATGCCGAGCCCCTAGGCCTGCGCAGCCATCATCAACGCGTCGATCGCCCGATCCCCCTATGTGTTCTTGAAAGCCTCTGACATGACCCACGTTCAAGCCGCCGAAAAGGAGGTGAAAGCCAGACCGAGCGCAGCCGGCGAGGCCATCGAGATGATCAAGACAGTTGTCTTCGCGCTGGGCATCGCGCTGGTAATCCGCACATTTCTTTTCCAGCCCTACACGATCCCTTCGGGTTCGGAGGAACCCAATCTGTATCGCGGCGACTACATCATCGTATCGAAATGGTCCTATGGCTTCAGCCATCACTCAATTCTGGGCAGCCCGCCGTTGTTCAAGGGCAGGCTGTTCTTCCATGTGCCCACACGAGGCGACATTATCGTCTTCAAACTGCCCAGCGATGGTCACACTGACTATATCAAGCGGTTGGTGGGCCTTCCTGGCGACCGGATCCAGGTTCGTCAGGGCCAGCTTGTCATCAACGGCAAGCCGCTGACCAGACGGGCCGAACGAATGGCCCAAGCTGTTCAGAGCCGGGGAGCCTACAACGAGCCCGCGCCAATTCCCGCCGCAATGGTTCGCGAGACCAATCCCGAAGGCCGCGTCTACCTAACCCAGATTCTGGCGGGGGGTGGCCAAGCCGACAACACCGGAGTGTATGTCGTTCCCCAACACTGCTATTTCATGATGGGGGACAACCGCGACAATTCCGCCGACAGCCGCTTTGATTCCGGGCTCGCCCCAGATAATCGAAAACTGGGTGGATGCGGCTGGGATAGCCGCCTAGACGCCGCTGTTGGTAACGGTTCGGGCGTTGGTTTCGTACCGGAAGAAAACCTTGTGGGCCGCGCGCTGATTATTCTGCTGTCCTGGAACACTGGCGTGGACGAGTGGCACAATAAGGGGGCCTCCCCCTTCAAGCCGTGGACCTGGATCACGGACCTGCGACCTACCCGCTTCCTGAACGTGCTGAAATAGATGAGGATGGATCGTTGAACAGGCGCGTGGCCGCCATCGACGCGCTCGAGGCGCGCCTGGGACATGTATTCGCTGACCGCGCCCTGCTGGAGCGCGCTCTGACCCACGCCAGCGCTAGCCAAGGCGCCCGCAAGTTGCCGGACAATGAGCGTCTCGAATTCCTTGGGGATCGTGTCCTGGGTCTCGTCATGGCGCATGCCTTGATGTCGCGGGACGGCGAGGCCACGGCCGGCGTACTCTCCAAGCAACTGGCGGGGTTGGTCAGCCGGCAAGCGTGCGCGCGCGCCGCTCGGGCGGCGGGACTTGGCGACGCCTTGAGACTGCAAGGCGGTGAGACCAGGCGCGGCGCCAGAGATCACGAAAGTATCTTGGCGGATGCCTGTGAGGCGGTTATCGCGGCGCTTTATCTGGAGTTGGGCCTGGATGGAGCGGGCGGGATCATACTTTCGCTTTGGGCGCCGATGCTGGAGGAACCAGTAGATCTTGCCATCGCCGACCCGAAGTCCGCGCTGCAAGAGTGGGCGGCGGCCAATGGCAGGCCCCCGCCAGTCTATCGCCTGGTTTCGCGCACGGGGCCGGACCATGAGCCTCAATTCACCCTTGAAGTGTCTATAGACGAGACGATGTCGGCCGTAGGTGTCGGCGGATCGCTCCAGGTGGCCCAAAAAGTGGCTGCCTTGAGCCTGTTGATGCGCCAAAGGGGCCAAGCATGACTCGGGCGGGCTTCGTGGCGGTTATCGGGGCGCCGAACGCCGGCAAATCCACCCTGGTGAACAGGCTGGTGGGCACCAAGGTCTCCATTGTCACCCAGAAAGTGCAGACCACCCGTTTTCCGGTCCGAGGCGTGGCCATCGAGGGCGAAAGCCAGATGGTGCTGGTGGACACGCCAGGTATCTTCAAGCCACGCCGACGTCTGGATCGGGCGATGGTGCGGGCGGCCTGGGGGCGTGCGGAGGACGCCGATGCGGTGGTGCATCTGGTCGACGCCAACGCGGAGATCGATGTGGCGGCGGGGGCTGGTACTGCCGCCGATCGCAAGGCGGCCGGTGACGTGGCGATGATCGTCGAGGGCCTCAGGCACGCGTCCCGCAAGGCGATCCTGGCGCTTAACAAGATCGATCTCGTCCGTCGCGACAGTCTTCTCGCGCTGACCCAAAACCTATTCCAGTCAGGTGTCTATGACGAGGTTTTCATGATTAGCGCCGCCGATGGCGCCGGTGTCGGCGACCTCAAGCAGCGTCTTGCCACCGTGATTCCCGAAGGACCATGGTTTTACCCCGCCGATCAGAGCGCCGACATCCCAGCCCGGCTACTGGCCGCCGAGATTACCCGAGAAAAGGTTTATCTGCGGGTGCACGAGGAACTCCCATACGCCGCCAGTGTGGAGACCACCGCCTTTCAGGAACGCCCGGATGGAAGCCTGAGGATCGAACAAAGCGTCTATGTCGAGCGCGACGGCCAGCGGGGCATACTGCTCGGCAAAGGTGGCCAGACGTTGAAATGGATCGGCGAGGCCTCTCGTCTCGAACTGACCGAATTGCTGGAGCGACGGGTACACCTGTTCCTGCATGTCAAGGTCAAGGCGACCTGGGCCGAGGATCGGGGCTTCTTCCAGGACGTCGGCCTGGACTTCGACGTATAAGCCCGGTGCGCCGTGGAATTTGAGGACGACGGATTCGTGCTCGTATCCCGCGCTCACGGCGAGGCTGGGGCGATCGTCGAAATTCTTACGGCCCAACACGGGCGATGGGCGGCCCACGTCGCCGGAGGCGCCTCCCGGCGGATGAGGCCCGTGCTACAACCCGGGTCACGGGTTCGCATGGCCTATCGCGCGAGAGTTGCCGATCAGCTGGGCTCGGCGCGGTTGGAGGCGAAAGGCGAGGGGGCTTCGATCCTGTTCGACGACCCTTTGGCGCTCTCCGCGCTGGCCGCCGCCGCGGCCGTCGTGGCCGGAGCCTTGCCGGAGCGCGAGCCACATCCTGGCGCCTTTTTCGCCTTCCAGGCGCTCCTGAACGCTCTGGAGTTTACAGACATCTGGCCGGCGGTTCTGGTACGTTTTGAGATGGGCCTGCTGCAGGAACTGGGCTTCGGGCTAGACCTTTCGCGGTGCGCGGTCACGGGCTCGCTTGATGATCTCGTCTGGGTGAGCCCCCGGACCGGGCGGGCGGTGAGCGCGGCCGCTGGAGAGCCTTACCGCGATCGGCTGCTGGTTCTGCCGCCCTTCCTGCTCTCGGCTCAGGGACGGCTCTCTCCTGGCGATATCGCCGCTGGGCTGACGCTGACCGGGCAATTTTTGCGGGATTTCGTGTTCGCGGCTCTCAACAGACCGCTTCCACCCGCCCGCGCGCGCCTGATTGAGCTCCTGGACGCCGCCGGCCTCCTGTAGGTAATCTACCTTCATTTGTTGGCGTCGGCGCCCGGTTTGACGAATTTCACCAGCACGCGCTGGCCCACGAGAAATGGTGCGCCGTCGGCGCTCACCACCACCTCGACCACCCGCTCGTCCGTGCGTTCGGAGGGATCGTCCGACTGCAGCTTTCGCGCCCCGAACAAAGCGGCCTGGCGCACAACTTTACCCGAAAACGACCTCGATTGGTCCGATTCCGGAACGATGCGGACGTTCTGGCCAAGAGTGACCACAGGCAGGGCGTTCTCCGTGACCTCGGCGCGAACGATGCGCGCACCGGCCGGCTCGAGGTCGAACATCGGGGTGACGTTGAGGGTCGAGGCGCCTGTCCCTGGGTTGGCATAGCGTCGAACGATCACGCCGTTTGCCGGCGCGCGCACTATTGTCTGCTCCAGCCGATACCGGGCCTCGTTGAGCTGGGTCGCGCTTACGTCAATGGCGGCGCGTTCGGAAACCAGTGACGCTTCCGCGCTAGCTATCGCATCGGCCGCCTGGTCAAGTTGTTGGCCCGAGATAACGCCTGCCAGGGTTTCCAGCCGTGCCTTTTCGCGGCGCGCGGCGGCAAGCTGGACCTGCGTTATTCCCACCTGGGCCCTGACCTGCGCGAGGTTGGCCTGGGCGGTCTGGACCGCAAGTCTTGGAGCGTCATCTTCCTGGCGCGCCAGGACCTGGCCCTTGGTCACCATCTGGCCCTCCAGTACGTCGACCTCGCGGACCACGCCGGCGGTGCGAGAGGCGACCTGAATGATCCCGCCCTCGACGTCGGCTTTGCCCTCGGCCACCGCGGCATAGGGTGTCTGCGCCGGAGCCAGGGCGGTCTTGGCCGATTTCTGGCCCGCCTGACCGGACCTTGTCATGAACAGACCGATCGTCACGACCGCGATGATCGCCAGGGCGGTGAACCAGGCGGCGGGACGTCGAAGGAAGGCGGACATGGTGGCTATTCTCCGGCGGATGTCGCGGCGACTGGAACGGAATGATCAAGGGTCGTCTCGCCTTGGTCATTGTCGGGTTCCAGAATCCGCCCGTCCTCGATGTGGATGATCCGATCGGCAAAAGCCTCCAGACGAGGATCGTGGGTGACGCAGATCACGGCGGCGTTGTGCTCGACCGCCGCGCGGCGGAGAAGGCGGATGACGATTTGGCCATTTTCGCCATCCAAGGCCGATGTCGGTTCGTCGGCGAACAACAGTGATGGCCGCTTGGCGATGGCGCGGGCTATGGCGATGCGCTGCTTTTCTCCGCCCGAGAGCTCGCTGGGCCGCTGATGCATGCGCGGCTTCAGCCCGACCTCATCAAGCGCCTCGATCGCGATGCGGCGGGACTCGGTTTTGTTGTGGCCCTGATACTTCAACACCATCGACACCTGTTGAAGCGCGGTTAAAGCTGGGAAAAGATTGAAGCCCTGGAAAATGAAACCACAATGATCAAGCCGGAAGCGGTCGATGCGGCGGGCGCCCCGGCCCCATAGGTCTTCGCCCAGGGCGCTGACTTGGCCTTCATCGGGTTTTAACAGGCCCGACAATACCGCGATCAGCGTCGACTTTCCCGAGCCCGAAGGGCCCATGACCATGGTCACGTCGCCGTGCCTGGCATGAAAGTCGACGCCCTTCAGCACCGCGACCTCATTGCGCCCGGTCTTGAAGCGTTTGATAACGCCTCGCGCGGTCAGGGCCATGGCGACCGGCGCGGTCATCGCAGCAGATCCGCCGGCTGGCTGTGCTTGAGCACGCCCATGGCCAGAGCCCCGGACGCGATGGCGATAGCCATGAGCATCAGGCAAATCAGCAAGGCGGGTTGCGGTCGGATAAACAGCGGCAAGCCCGCTCCGGCCGCGGCCAAACAGGCGGCCCATGTGATCAAACCGGCCGCGCCTATTCCCGCGACACCAGCCCAGAACGACATTTCCACGACGATCCAGCGCAGAGACATCATCGAAATGCCGAGGGCGCGAAGCGAAGCGAACTCGCGGATATTGGACAGTATCGCGCCGCGCAGGGTCTGGGAGGTGATACCCACGCCGATCAGCACCGACATGATGGTCAGGAATACCAGCATCACGCCGACGATCTGCTGGGACATCACCGCGTCTTCATTGGCGCGGTTGAAGTCCGCGCGGGTCCAGGCGCGAAATGTTCCATGGGCCGAAACATTGAGCTGGTCGCGGACGGCCTCGGCCGCCGCTGGGTTGTCGATTCGGACCATCAGCGGACCGGTGTCACCCGAGGTGTCGTTGCCTCGGCTCAGCCGACGCACCGTGTCCCGCGAGGCCGTGATCGCCGGCTGTTCGATGCTCTGGTAGTTGTGAAGGATCGCGCGGACCCAGACCGCGTGGCCGTTGACCGACGCCTTGTCGCCCAGCTTTACCCCAAGGGCGGCAAGATTGCTGGCGTCCACTGCGACGGCGCCCGGCTCCATCAGGGCTATCCTTTGCTCCTCGGTGTAGTCGACCGGCAGCGTGACCGCGTTTGGTAGGGGATCGACCGCCCAGACATTGACGAACTTCTGGGTCTGCTTGCCGTTCGGGCCAGGTGAATTTACCCAGGAGCCAAAGGCTTCCTCCAGACTTCTCACCTCGATCACGTGCGGATTGAGGAAGATCTGCGGCTGAATCCGCGCGGGTAGATTGACGTTGGAATTCACCATGCTGGCGACCTTGACCGGCAGGATGAACAGATCGGCGCGCGAGCGCTCGGTGGTCGCGAAATCCGAATGGATGATGCCGGTGAACAGGCCCAGCATGACCAGGACCATCATGCCCGAGAAAGCCAACGCCACCACGGCGGCCATATAACGCCGCCACTCATAGATCAGGGTCGAAAGAGCTAGGGACAATTCAGCCCTCCGCCCCGTCGTGGGCCCAGCCGCCGCCGAGCGCCTTGTAGGTTCGCACCGCGCGGCGCAGCGTATCGATGCGCTCGGCGCTCAGGGCCGAGTGGATCGCGCGCCACGACTGTTCGGCGCTCAGCATGGCGGTCAGGTCGCCCAGGCCTTGAGCGTAGCGCCTGCGCGCGCCGTCGTAGGCCCGCGCCGAACTCGCCTCGCCACCCACCAGCAGCGCGGTGGCCCGCACGCCCGCCCCAAGGTCGGTGAGAGCGTTCTCGGCCTCTCCGAAGGCGGTCCGCACGGTTTTTTCATAGGCGATGGCGGCCTGGCGGGATCGGGCGTCCTCGGCGCGAGCTTGTTGCAGCAATCGCGGTATATCCAGAGTTGGTGTGGTAATCCCCGCAGCCAGGCTCCAGAACCCGGAAGTCGTCGTCTGTTGGGTGGAGATCAGGGTGCTGGGCGGAATATAGGAGACGCCCGGCGCGGCGATGCTGGAAAGTCCAAGTCCCGGCAGCAGGGTGATGGTTGGAAATACGGCGAGGTGAGCCAGCCTGGCCACTCCCAGTTCTGAACGGAGCCGGAATTCAGCCTCCCGGATGTCCGGCCGTCTCGAAAGCAGTTCGGCGGGTAAAACCGTGGGTGCGGAAGGCGGCTCGGGGGGGGTGTTGGCGAGGGGGGGATCCTTGAGGGCGTCGAGGTTTCGACCGACCAGAATCAGCAACAGCCGCCGGCTGGCCGCCAGCTGGGATTCGATGTCCGCAAGCTGGGCTTCGGCGTGGCTAGATTCGCCGCCCACCCGGTCGATATCGTCGGGTGGGCCGGCGCCGGCCGCGGACTTCCGGCGCGCCACGTTCAGCAGATTGTTCTGAATACGCAGTGTTTCGTGCGCGTCCTGAGCCTGGATCGTCAGGCCCAGGACCTGGAAGTAGGCGTCGGCGACGCCCGCAGCGAGGCTGGCGCGGGTTCCCTCGACATTGAACCGCGCCTCGGCGGCATCGGCGTTGGCCACGCGGCGCGCCACGGCGAGCCGGCCGAACAAATCGAGTTCCCAGGAAATATTGAAATTGCCGGACACCGCATCCGTGATCCCGCTGGTGGGATTGAGATCGTTGCCGGGGCCACCGAGTTCATAGACCTTCTCGCGGCTGACGTTTCCGGAAATCGATCCGGTCGGCAGTGTCTTGGCCTTCTGAGCTGACCGTGTCGCCCAGGCCTCGAGGATGCGTGCGGCCACGGTGCGGGCATCCGAAGCGTTGACGAGCGCCTCGTCTTCGAGAGCATTCAGATTTATATCGCCGAACAGCAGCCACCAGCGGTCGAGTGCGGTGGGGGCGAGAGCCGAACCGGGTCGGGGTGTCTCATAGCTGTCGGGCATCCGAACGGGCGGAATTGGGGCGTTGGTAGCCGCCACCGACGATGTCGATAGGGCGAGCACGGCCATAAGGAGGCGGCGATAAGACCTCACTAGATCGCGCCGGGAATGTGAGGGTCTAGTTTCAAAATTGGGCGCTCTCGTGAGGACGGAACCCCCATACGATGGCTGACCATCCGGCCGCTGCGCCAGTTACATTTTATTTATTATCTCGATGACCTGGGTCCGAGGTCGGTTTTTATTTTAGTTTCAACGCTAGGTTCCGATTAAGACTTCCATGCTGGACAGCGCAGGGGGAGTCAGGTTGAACCCTACCCATGAACGAACGCGTACCGCCGCCACCGTCCGATGACGGCGGCCGAATCCTTGATGAGTCGCTGAACGACGCCCTGTCGCGGCGCTACCTCGCCTATGCGCTATCGACGATCACCCAGCGCGCCTTGCCGGATGTTCGCGACGGCCTGAAACCCGTTCATCGTCGCCTGCTCTACGCCATGCGGTTGCTGAAACTTGATCCAAACACCTCGGCAAAGAAGTCGGCCCGGGTGGTTGGCGACGTCATCGGCAAATATCATCCCCATGGCGATGTCGCGGTCTATGACGCCTTGGTGCGCTTGGCTCAGGACTTCGCGCAGCGCTACCGGCTGATCGACGGTCAGGGCAATTTCGGCAATATCGACGGCGATAACGCCGCCGCTATGCGCTACACTGAATGCCGCCTGACCGACGCCGCGCAGCTGCTGCTGGATGGGATCGACGAGGACGCTGTCGATCTTCGCCCTACCTATGACGGTGAGGAGGAAGAGCCGGTGGTTCTGCCGGCCGGGTTCCCGAATCTTCTGGCCAATGGGTCCTCGGGCATCGCGGTGGGCATGGCCACATCGATCCCGCCGCACAACGCCGCCGAGTTGATCGACGCCTGCCTGCTGTTGCTCAAGGCTCCCCGAACCACCACGGCCGAGCTGATGGCCCACGTCCAGGGTCCGGACTTTCCCACCGGCGGGGTGATCGTCGAGCCCGCTTCCTCGATGCTGGAGACCTATGAGACGGGCAGGGGTGGGGTTCGCCTCCGCGCGCGCTGGGCCAGGGAGGACACGGGCAGGGGAGGGTGGCGCATCATCGTCACCGAAGTGCCCTATCAGGTGAAAAAGGCCGATCTGGTGGAGCAGCTGGCCAGCCTGCTGGAAAACAAGAAGGCCCCGCTACTGGGCGATGTGCGCGACGAGTCAGCCGAGGATATCCGCCTGGTGATCGAGCCTCGCGCCCGCAACGTCGAGCCTGAGGTGCTGATGGAGAGCCTGTTCAAGCTCTCCGACCTGGAGACGCGCTTCCCCGTCAATATGAACGTGCTCAACGCCCGTGGCGCGCCCGTGGTGATGGGGCTGAAGGCCGCCCTAGTGGCCTTCCTCGATCACCGGCGGGAGGTGCTGCTGCGGCGAACCCGCTTCCGGCTCGCCAAGATCGAAGCGCGGCTGCATATCCTCGAAGGCCTGCTGATCGTCTTTCTCAACCTGGACGAGGTGATCCGCATTGTCCGTTTCGAGGACGAATCCAAGGCCAAGCTGGTCGCCGCCTTCGACCTGACCGACATCCAGGCCGAAGCGATCCTTAACACCCGTCTGCGCCAACTGGCCCGGCTCGAAGAGATGGAGCTGCGCCGCGAGCATGAGACGCTCTCGAAAGAACGCGACGGTCTCAACACGGTTCTCAACTCCGAAGCCGAACAGTGGAAGCGCGTGGGCGCCGGCCTGAGAGAAGCGCTCAAGATTCTGGGTCCCAAGACAGCCGTGGGCGCCCGACGGTCCACCTTCAACACCCCGCCCCTGATCGACGCCGCCGCCACGCTGGAGGCCCTGGTGGCCCGAGAGCCCATCACGGTGATCGTCTCCGAGCGCGGTTGGATTCGCGCCGCCAAGGGACGCATCGAGGACCCGCACGCGCTCAGTTTCAAGGAGGGCGATAAGCTCGGCTTCGCGGTTCCCGCCGAAACAACCGACAAACTGCTGCTGTTCGCCTCTGACGGCCGGTTCTTTACTCTGGCCTGCGACAAGCTGCCATCGGCGCGAGGGCAGGGCGAGCCGTTGCGGCTGATGATCGACCTGGACGACAAGGTGGCGATACTGGCCGTGTTCCCGCACAAACCGGGGCGCCTCCGCCTGTTGGCGTCCAAGGGCGGCTATGGTTTCATAATGAATGAGGATGAGGCAGTGGCTTTCCGCAAGGCCGGGAAACAGGTGTTGAACGTTGACGGGGAGGCCGCCGCTCTATGCCTGGAAGTGGCCGGCGATCACCTCGCCATCATCGGTGACAATGGCAAGATCCTGATTTTTCCCGTTTCGGAATTGCCCACCATGCCGCGGGGCAAAGGGGTCAAGCTGCAGAGCTATCGGGAGGGTGGTCTTCGCGACGGCGTCATGTTTAACGCCGCCGATGGCGCCGGCTGGATTGACGGCAGTGGCCGTCGACGCGCCTGGATCGAGTGGCGTGAATGGCTCGCCCGCCGCGCGTCCGCCGGACGCTCGGCCCCACGAGGCTTTGCCGCTAATCGCAGGTTTTCTCCCGGTTAAGTTCCAAGGACGCCACCCATGATCATCAGCAAGCCGACAGACTACGGCCTGGATGGCAAGCCGCATCAGGGATTGTTGATGTATGACGACGCGCAAGCCACGCTAGGCCCGACCGTGTTGGCGTTTCACGCCTGGGACGGCCGGTCCGAGGCGCACGACATGTTCGCCCACCGCCTGGCGGCCCTGGGCTGGACCGCATTTTCCGTCGATCTCTATGGAAAGGGCGTGGTCGGAAACACCTCAGGTGGTCGCGGCGCTACCCGAGGTGAACGCGACGAGGATGGCGGCCATCGGCTTCTGCTTCGGCGGGCTCTGCGTGTTAGATCTGGCCCGCGCCGGTGCACCACTTAAGGGTGTCGCTAGTTTCCATGGCCTGTTCATACCGCCCGGCTTGCCGCTGGTGACGCCGATCGTCCCCAAGGTGATTGCCTATCATGGCTGGTCGGAACCGATGGCCAAGCCCGATTCGGTGGTGGCTTTCGGCGAGGAATTCACCGCCGCCGGCGCCGACTGGCAGCTGCATGGTTTTGGAGGCGCGCTGCACGCGTTCATGAACGAAGGCGCCAACATGCCGCAGATGGGTATTCTCTATGACGCCAAGGTTGCGAAACGCGCCTGGGACGGCATGGCGGGATTCCGGACCGAAGTGCTCGCCTAACTCTCACCCCAGCGGGCCTTACCGTCGCGCAGCAGGGCCAGAAACTCATCCGTTCCAGGGCCGAACCGCGGCCAGATCACATTGGCCTTGGCGTCGAACACACCCTGGCCCTTGGGTTCAATGGCCGCCATGTGAAGTTTGCTGCGGGCGTGGACCAGCACCAAATGGAAGCGCGCCATGTCTTTCCAGGCCCAGGCGCGAGTAGCGCCGTCCATCTCCAGCGTCACGCCGTTCCGGTCGAACGTGAGCCGATCTGTCTTACGTTGCGTCTCCACAATGCCGAACACGCAGGCGCCGACCATGAACAGGAACGACAGGGTCGAGACCAGACCTTTGGTGTAGAAGACCTCAAGCGGCCACTTTGCCTGCAGTTCGAAAACGACCGCAAAAGTCATTTCCAACGCAATGATCAGGGCGAAGACCATGGTCGGCGCCAGCTTCTTGGGTCGAAACTCCAGTGGCAGGTCGTCGAGCGAATGTGTCATCGTGCCTTAGCCGTCCCGGCGGATCGAAAATCGAGATGGCGCACATAGCATAGGGCGGGCCAGCGGAGCTATCGACACGAGACCGCGACGTCCGAATTTCGCGCCTAAGATGTATTATCGGAAATTATAGACCGGTTTATCGATCTGGCCCCGATCGACGCCGAGGTTTACGATCGCGTTCCATGCAGGCCCTATCCCGGCTCAGTTTATGAATTTGGTATCGCGTCCTGGAGTTACTGCGCGGCGCGGCGGAAAACACGCTTGGCGACCGTCTGGCGCGCGACGGCATGGCCTCTACCTTCTGGGCTGGCCCCAGACGGCGGAACGATCCGGTAGAAATCACCCTGTCCGTGTCCTTGGCGGACCCGGACGCCCGCGATCGGCGTTCGGTCTTCGAATATGAGGTGGTTACTGGCTTTTCGGCAAAATACGCGGCCGCGACGTTTGAGGACGAGCCGCAGATCAAACGGGAGACGCTCAGCCAGGTCATCTGCGGCCGCAGAGTTCGGTTGGTCGAGCGCAAGGGCCATTCCCTGACGGCGCGCGACGAAACGGGCCACCCGACCGACGTTGCGATCGACCTGCTGGCTTCGGAAACCATGCTCGGCCGCCTCGAAGACCCGTCGCGCTATCCGGTGTTGGATCTGGTCCGCCGCACGTTGCTTGGATGGCGGTTCTATCATGACCTTCGCACCGACACCGAGGCGCCGCTGCGCCGGCCGTGCGCGGCGCTCGCGACCCCAAATCTGGCGTCGGATGGATCCAATCTGGCGGCGGTGTTCGCCACCCTGGCTCATATCCGGGAGGATACCGCCGATCTGAACGCGGCGATCGAGGCGGCGTTTCCGGGTGCGCGGCTGGTGATCCCGAAGCCCGGCCGCACCGCCAATTTTGGAATGATCTTCCAAGAATTTCCGTTGAGAACCTTCGAATTATCGGAACTTTCCGATGGCTCCTTGAAGTTCCTGGCCCTGGCCGGCGCCTTGCTGGCCTATCGACTGCCGCCGTTTGTCGCCCTGAACGAGCCTGCACCCGAGCCTGATGGAACCCCTGGCGAGACTGGTAGTGAAGGCTTCACGGCTAACCCAAATCTGGCTGGTCACCCACTCCGATCGCCTCGCGGACGCCGTGGGCGCCAGTGGCGAGGGCCACGTGCGCACGGTCAAGCGACTCGATGGAGCGACCTGGATCGATGGGCTGACCCGCTTTGGCGGATTCACTGACGATGATGAGGATTGAGCAGGCTGCCTATAGCCTTCCCGGCTCCTGAGCCGGGTAATGCGGCGCGGTGTCGTCGCGGCTCCAGGCGGGTTCGCCGCCGGTATGGGTGTGGGCCTCGATCCTGAGGTCGTCCGGTGGATCGTCCAACACGCCAAGCCGCAAGCGCACCTGATCGGGCTTCGCCGCCAGCTTGGACCATAGTGGCGATCCACAAGTCCCGCAGAATGCACGGATTTTTCCTGGTGAGGATTCGAATGCCCGAATCTGCCCTTCGCCACACTCGATGGTTAGTTCGCTTACCAGGATCGGGGCGACGGCGGCGGCGTAGCCCTGGGCCTTTCGGCATTGACCGCAATGGCAGACTGTCACCGCGCCCATTCTGCCGCCCAGCGGTCCGGCGTAGGTGAACCTCACACCTTCGCAGAGGCATCCGCCACTCAGAACTATGTCCGCTGTCATCCGATCTCCGAAAGCCTTAACTCACCCATGGTAATGCGTTGTAAGGTTTTGACAAAAAGCCCGGGTTCGGTAGTTGTGACCCGTTTCTCGACGTCTGCCGGGGTATCGCTAGGCTCTATCGGCACTCGCGCCTGTGCGACGACGGCGCCGTGGTCGTATTGGTCATCCACCAAGTGAACGGTTGCGCCGGATTCACGCTCGCCGGCGGCGACAACAGCCTCATGCACGCGTCGGCCATACATCCCCTGCCCGCCGTATTTGGGCAGCAGGGCGGGATGAATATTCAAGATCTGGCCGGGAAACGCTTTCAGGGTCGCGGGGCCTAGTTTGCGCAGATAGCCAGAAAGAATGACCAGATCGGCGCCGGCATCCTTTAACGCGGCGGCCAGCCTTGCGTCCGCGCCGACTGGATCGGCTGTCGTTGGGATGACCATTGTTTCGATGCCGTGGTCGCGAGCGAACGCCAGGGCCAGCGCGCCCTTGCGGTTACTGACCACCAGTACGGGATGGGCCGCCAGATTGCCGGCCTCGACGGCGGCGACGATGGCTCTTAGGCCGCTACCGTTGTTCGAAGCCAGAAAAGCTAGATTCATCAGTTATTTCCAGCCGAAATTTCAACACTGATCGCCATGCCGTCATACGCCGGTTCGACCCCCGGCGGCAGACGCCCCTTCAGCTCTTCGTAGTCAAGATCGATATGCAAATTGGTCAGGATCGCCCGCTTGGGTTTCACTCGCGCGATCCATTCAAGCGCCCGATCGACATGCGCATGGGTTGGGTGGGGCGTGTAGCGCAGGGCGTCGACGATCCAAACGTCGAGCCCGCCCAACGCGGCGAACGCCTCCGGCGGCAGATCCACCACGTCGCTGGAATAGGCAAGATTAGCAAAACGATAGCCGACACTTCTTACACCGCCGTGATCCTGGTCGAAGGTGACGACAGGTATCGGTCCGGAAGGCCCAGTCACGCTCCAGGCCGTACCGTGGGGCGGAACGTCGTGGATATCGGCGATCGCGGGATAATAGCCCTCACCCTCGAAGATATAGCCAAACCGCCGCATCAGATTTAGGCGGGTTGGCACGTCCATCCAGCAGCCGATTCGAGCCCGCTGGGCCAGAGCGAAGGCGCGGATGTCGTCGATACCGTGGGCCTGGTCGGCGTGATCGTGGGTCATCAGCAGGCCGTCCAGCCGCCGTACGCCCGCGGCCGAGGTTTGCAGGCGAAACTCGGGCGAGGCATCCACCACCACCGTCGTCTGTTTGGCCGCCCCCTCCTCCGACAACCTGCGAACCATCAGCGAACATCGTGACCGCTGATTCAGCGGATTGGCGGGGTCACAGACCCCCCAGTTACCATCGGCGCGCGGCACGCCGCCGGACGAACCCGACCCCAGGATCACAACCTCCAATTCAGCGGTCATGGTCGGTCGATTCGGTCGAACAGGTTGAAGAACGCCTGTTCGGTGCGTATCTCGGCCTCGGAAAGCGACCATCCACGAATTGAGGCCAATTTTACAAGGATATGAGGTAGATAGGCCGGTTCGTTGCGACGGCCACGCATGGGGACCGGGGCCAGATATGGACAGTCGGTCTCAAGAATGATCCGATCCTCCGGCATCTCGGCGATCACCGCGCGCACATCCTCGGCGGCTTTGAAGGTGGCGATGCCCGACACCGAGAACCACGCCCCCAGCGCCGCCACCCGCCGCGCCAATTCGGCGCCCGAGGTGTAGCAGTGCATCAGGATCTTGAACGGACCCTGGTCGTGTTCCTCCTCCAGAATGTCGGCCATGGCGTCATCCGCCTCGCGGGTATGGACCACCAGCGGCAGCCCGGTCTGGCGGGCGGCGGCGATATGGGCGCGAAAGACGCTGGCCTGAACGCCCCGCGGGCTGAGATCATAGTGGAAATCCAGGCCGGTCTCGCCGATCCCGATCACCTTCGGCCGCGCCGCGAGATCGACTAAGGTTTCCGCCACAAGGCACGAGAAGTCCTTGGCTTCATGAGGATGTACGCCCACAGTCGCCCAGATATCGGCGTTGGCCATCGCTATGGTGTGGACCGCCTCGAACCGGTCGATCCGGTCACAGATGGTGACCATCACGCCGACGCCGGCCGCTCGGGCGCGACCGATCACCGCCTCGCGATCCTCGTCATACTGTGGCGCGTGGAGGTTCACGTGGCTGTCGATCAACATGCTCCCGCCCTACCCAATCGCCTTCAGTCGCGAAAGGGTGGTGAAGAACATGTCGGCGCGATCCAGGTTCACCGCCTCGACCTGCCCAGGCGCTGCGACCAACTGTTCCCAGAGTTCGGCCCATCGATCGAGTGACACCCCTGCCTCCCCGGTTTTGACCCGGCCAACGGTCATGGCGTGGATACGATCAGCGAGGCGATCGAACAGCAGGTTGAAACGCACGGCCCCGGCGGGGCCGCGGAAACCTTCGGCGATCGCCAACATGGCCGCATCGTCCGTTTTGGGCAGCGCCGCCATCAATTCGCCGGCTACCCGGTCGGCCTCCAAGGCTCCCTCCGATGCCATGCGCCAAGCCGCGCCAAGAGCGCCACGCGCCATATCCAGCAGCCGTCCGCTGTCCTCCATAGATACACTCGCCTTACCGGAAACCCAACGGGCGGCGCCGATGGGTTCGGGAGGCGAGACGCGCAGTCGACGGCATCGCGACCGGATCGTCGGCAGCAGAGCACCTGGGGCGTGCGAGATAAGAAATAGCACGCCGCGCTCCGGTGGCTCCTCAAGAGTTTTCAATATGGCGTTGGCCGCACTGGGATTCAGGTCGTCGGCGGTATCGATGATCGCCACGCGATATGGAGCCGAGGCAGGCGACTTGGAGAAGAATTCCGGCAGGCCTCGCGCCTCATCCACCGGTATGCCTCGCCGGGTTTTGCCGTCCTCCGGGTCGCGCTGCAGGGCCAACAGATCGGGATGGGCACGGCCGATGATCTGGCGCGAGACCGGATGACCGGGCGCGGCGCCGAGCGGACCCAGACAGGGCTCGTGGCCGGCGCCCAGCAGTCGCCGAGCGGCGCGATAGGCGAACGTCGCCTTACCCACCCCTTCGGGACCCACGATCAGCCACGCGTGATGCAGCCGACCGCGATCCAGGGCGTCGAGAAACGCCCGTTCATGCGTGTCATCGCCAGCCCAGTCAAAAGTCTCACGCGGGTGGGGAATGGCCTCGCTCATCGGGTGATCAGGGCCTTTACCTCTGCCCAAACGCTCGCCCCGACCACCGCCTCGTCGCTGGCCGCATCAATGATCCGGCATCGATCCGGGTCGGCCCGCGCGATGGCAAGAAAGCCAGCGCGGAGCCGTTCATGAAAAGCCAGGCCCTTGGATTCAAAGCGAACCTCCCCGCCTCCCCGGCCGGCCGCCCTGGCTAGGCCGCTCGCGGTCGGCAGGTCAAGGATCAAGGTCAGGTCCGGTCGCAGATCGCCGAGCACCTCTGCCTCAAGCGCCGAAATCAGGCTCGAGGGGGCACCGCCGCCAGCCCCCTGATAGGCGCTGGTGGAATCGGCGAAGCGGTCACAAAGCACCACCGCGCCGCGCGCCAGGGCGGGGGCGATCACCCGTTCGATATGGTCGCGGCGAGCGGCGTACATCAACAGGGTCTCGGTTATAGGCGACCATCTATCCGCCTCGCCGGTCACCAGCAGCGACCGGATCGCCTCGGCGCCCGGTGATCCGCCAGGTTCCCGCGTGCGAACAACATCGCGCCCGGCCGCTTCGAGGCGATCGGCCAGGCGGCTGAGTTGGGTGGATTTGCCTGCCCCCTCCCCGCCTTCGAACGTGATGAAAAAGCCGCGCGCCATGGCGGCACATTGGCCGGTTCGCCCGCCTTGTCCAGGGTCAGGGAGCGTCGGCCAGCTCGACCCGATCGTTCGTCAATCTCTGGGCCGGCCCGACGTAGCGTACCCGCACGCGTGTCGAACCTTTCTCGTAGAATCCCAGGTCCTTGGCCGCCTGGCGCGACAGATCGAGAATACGGCCTTGGATAAAGGGGCCGCGGTCGTTGACCCGCACCTGGATGCGCCGACCATTCTCCAGATTGGTCACCTCGACGACACAGGGCAAAGGCAGGGTCGTATGGGCGCCCGAGACCCGGTCCATGTCGAAGATCTCGCCATCGGCCGTGTGGCGATGATGATATTGCGCGCCATACCAGGTGCCGATTCCCACCTCGTCGTAGCGCGGCTGCTCATGGGGTCGGTACCACGTTCCGTTCGCCTGATAGGGCGCCATGGTTCCGCCCGCGTGGGCCGGCGGCGGGGCGGCGGGCTGGGGCATGGTGGCGCAGGCGGTCAACCCGGCGAACAGCGCGAAGGCGGCCGTTCGCGCGGATCGATTGATCAGGTTTTCCCGGCCACGGCCAAACATCACCCACCCTTGATGGATCCAGTGCATTGGCATCATGCGGCGGAAGGTTTGAGACGAGGTTAAGCGCGCGCTGGAATGCGCCGCCCTTTCCCTGTTAAAAGGCTAGCTCCGGACGGGTGGCCGAGTGGTTTAAGGCAGCGGTCTTGAAAACCGCCGTGGGTTTACGCCCACCGTGGGTTCGAATCCCACCCCGTCCGCCACCCTAACCTCAGCTTCGGGCAGTGAGATGCCATATGCTTGGCGCCTCCCTGAACGAGGTCATGGCGCAGGTCTCTTTTGGATGATGACCTTTAATTCAAAAACCAAAATATTAGTTTTCTAACAGGTATTTCCTGCTTAGATGCGGCATTTTGACCAATTCTAGATGTCGAATTCAGATTGTCGACACAAATATGTTATGTAAGTTACATTTATTGACAATAGATAAGTGAGAATTTGCCTCCCATCTAAGAGGGCCGATCTGTTATCCCTCTTCACCGCGCGGAGCCTGTTCTGGCGCCGCAAGGCCGAAGGCCAAGTCCTCGCGGAGACCAGGGGAGCGGTCGTGAGTATTGACACCAGCATTGGGGTGAATGGTCTACAGGGCGATACGGGCCTGTCAGGCGCAGCCGGCGGCGGAGCCATGGCCACGCCGTTGATGAATGCCGATTCGTACAACACCGCCGACGCCTACGCCGGGGCCGGCGGCGGCGGGGGAGTTGCGGGGGGGAATGGCGTGGCGGGAAGCGGTGGCGCCGGTGGCGCGGCCATTGCCACGGTGAAGACCGTCGCCCCCAATCCCCTTGGCGCCAACGCGGTCGCGACGGGTTATGGCGGTGCTGGCGGCAAGGCAGGCATGCCGGGAGATCCGACCACGCAGGGAGCGACCGGCGGGGCTGGTGGAACATCGACGGCCAGCGCCAGCGACACCAACCTTACCGGGGCCGCGATGGCGACTGCCCAGGCGATCGGCGGCAATGGTGGAAACGGCCAGGGCGTGGGCGCTGGTGGCGCCGCGGGCATTGCCAAGGAGACTAAGGCGTCGGCCTTCGGTTTGGGCGCGGCGACGGCCTTGGTCAATCAGACGGCCGGCGACGGCGGAGGGGGCGGCGCCTACGGTAGCCAGAGTATCGGTGCGGCCGGGGGTGAGACCACATTGAGAAATGCGGTCACCGGCTCGACGTTCGGAGGCCTGCTGACTTTGACACAGATCGCCCGGGGTGGAACGGGCGGAACCAGCCAGACCGCGACACCCGGCGTTGGCGGCAAGGCCAGTTCCACCCTGATTTTCGACGACACCACCCAAGTGGTCGCCAATCGAAGCAGTAGCGTGGAGGCAACTGTTCTTGCCTATGGCGGTGACGGCGGGGCCGGCAACGCCAACTTCGGCGGTGCGTCCGGCGGCGCCGGCGCCGCCACCGTCAGCATCACCGGGGCTGGGGCCGTCCAGGCGGACGCGGAGGCCTATGGTGGTAGCGAAGGCGCGGTGTTCTCTCCTACCGTCCCGCACGGCGGCGGCGCGACCGCCGTGGCGACTGGCGTTGGCCACTTCGTCACGGTCACCGCCTACGCTTGGGGAGGAACGGGCCAGGTCGGCGGCGGGGTGGCGACAGCGACGGCCAAGGGCGTGGGCGCCGGCGGTTCGGTTACTTCGAAATCGGTCACGAGCCGAATCTCCTCGGGCTTGATAACGCTGTTGAGCGCGGCGACCTCCGCGCCAGTCGCCGGAACCTCAAGGGCCTACACCTATGCGCACCTCGGCGGTGTCGGCCCGACCTCGATGTCCGGCGATCAAGGCGTTGCCGCCGTCGTCGGCGCGCCCAGTCCAACCGGCTTCGGGCCGGTGCTTTCGCTCAACCCGAATTTGAAGTCGGGATTTGGCTCCAAGCCGCTCTACTTCGCCAACGCGGAACTCGCCGGTGGCTACAGCACGACAGCGGGCGCCGCGGAGGTTTCGATCAGCGAGATCGAGATGACCGTCAACCTCTCGCTGACACCGAAGAATCAGGACCTGCTCATCGGCCTCCACGACCCCGTAGCGACGGGGGCCGGCTTCACCAGCCTTTCCTTCGATGTCACCGCCAACGGCACGAATATTCTTCATCGGGCATTCGGAAGCCTGATCGACGCGAAGGCCTATTTCAGCGATCATGCGGTCGACACCGGGTGGTCGCCGACATCCGGGCCTGGAGGGGCCAGCGGATCGGCCCAGATCGGCATCATCCTCAGCATGATCACGGCCTCACCAGGCGACGGGTTCACCGTCAATCTCCTGGTGGGAGACTCGCAACCACTGGCGATCACGGTGGCTGGCATGGCGTCGGCAATGGCCGCGATGGGGGCTTCAAGTTCGGCCGGTCTGGTTGCATCCTCAGATGCGCGTCCGGCCAATGCGCCGGCCCTGTCGCTGGCTTGCACGGGTTCATTCCGCGCCGCATAGTCGAGTCATCGCAGGGCTACTAGTTCTGTAGACGAAGTGCCTCACCCACAGGCGGATTGAGGCGACGAGGACGAAGGCAAGGTATCTGTCGGCGGTCTTGTCGCATCGGGTGGCCAGTCGGCGGCTATGCTTGAGCTTCGAGAAG